>JACRBM010000009.1 GCA_016219275.1 Chloroflexota bacterium | reverse complement strand
GCCAAGTTCGCAGTTACATTTCCACCGCGCAGAAAAACGGACAGCGGGTCTTGGATGCACTCAAGTCGGCGTTGCAAGGAACACCCTATGTGCCGCCCATCTTGGCTACGCAACCTGCATCAACCGCCTGAGCAGTTACAAATTAGCAAACATTGAAGTTCAAGGGAGAAATTACAAAATGAAAACGAAGTTGATTCGAATTGGGTTACTTGGCTTGGCGTTGCTCGCGACGCTTTTAGCATCTGCGCCGAGTTTGAACGCGGCGCCGTTGCTGACGTGTACCTCGCAAAGTAGTGGCACTTGGAACACGATTGCGCGCTGGTCCTGCGGTCGCGTTCCGATTTCGGTGGATGATGTTACGATTCAATCTACCCACACGATTTCGTACGATCTTGCTAGCTCGACGATTCAGAGTTTGACTGTGAATGGTACGCTCAACTTTAATGCCGCGGCTAACGACAGCTTGACGGTTACTGGCGATGTGGTAATCAACGGTCCAAGTGGCGCGATTGCGGCAGTGAGCGCAAGTGGGACACGGACGCACACGTTGAATGTTGGAGCTAATTTCACCAACAACGACACGTTTACTGCTGTCGGTGGAGATGATGTCATCACTGTCGTTCTCAACGGCTCCGCGGCTCAAACAATCGGCGGCTCTTCCACAACTACATTTGAGAATCTGACGCTTTCGAACACGGCGGCGACGATTAACGCCACGACCAACTTTAACGTGAATGGCACAATGGCGGTGAACGCGAATGCCGTGTTCAGCCCGGCGGCGGCAGTGGTGATTGGGGGCGCAACCAACACGATCAACGGTTCTGGCACGATTCAAGTCACGCGTCTTGACACCTCCAACGCATACGCGGGACAGTACGCTTTTACAAATGACACATTGACCAGTATGACCGTTGACTTTGCAGGAGCTGGCAACCAGGAGATAGACGCGCTGACCTACGGTGCGCTCCGCACGAGTGGCAGTGGCACGAAGACAACAGCAGGCGATTTTACCGTCAACGGAAACGTGACGGCTGGTTCTGGTACGACACTTGCGTTAGGCGCTAATGACGACGTGACCATGAGCACAGCCAATAGTACCTTGACGGTTAATGGAACGATAGATTTCGGATCAAGTGGCAGTTTTCAGAGTGCCAACTCAGGCACACATATAGTAACGACAGGCGCCAATGGTTTGATCCGATTGTCTGATGCGGATGGTCTTGGACCAGCAGCAAGTAATACGTCCTTTCAGACCAATAGTAGTGGGCAGTGGAATCTCACTAGTCTGGAAACAAACGGCACTGTCGAATACTACAACGCCGGTAATCAGGCAGTGACTGATCGCAACTACAATAACCTCACTTTCAGCGGCAGTGGCAACAAAACTTGGACCCAAGGTGCGCCGCGCACCGTGAACGGAAACCTCATTCTGTCCGGCACCGCGAACTTTGCTCTAACCAACTCAACGCTGAACCCATTAACGGTAAATGGTGATTGGACGCATTCTTCGAGTGGTACTTTCACACACTCTGGTGGGACAGTGGTCTTTGCGAGAAATGGTACGGCGACATTGAGTCGCGCTGGCGCAGGTAGCACCGAAACCTTCTGCCGCGTGACGATCAATGCGGGGACGCTCTTGGACACAACCGATGATTTCGTCGCGGTGAGTGGTGGCGCGGGTTGCACTTCGCTGACTGTGACCGGTGCGCTCCGTCGCGAGGCGCCAGCGCAAAGCATCACGAACGGTGCGGCAGTCAGCTTCAACCACTCACAGAATCTGGTTGCGGCGACGGTCACCCAAACGAGCGGCGCGAATTTTGGCGCGACGAATCTCACGGTGACACTGAATCAATCACCTGCGTCGGTCTCGTGCGGCGGTGTGACATTGGGAGGCGCGCCAGTGTTGCGGCACTTTAACATCACGCCGACCACGCTTGGGGGCGCGGCGACATTGCGCCTCTACTATAACAACAACGAGTTGAACGGCAATACCAATCCAGCGGAAATTGCAATCTATCATTGCAATGGTACGGCGTGGGTACGGTTGACGGGGACGTATACGAACGGGAGCGATGCAAATGGCAGTTATGTGGAATTGCCAGGGGTAACAGAGTTCTCGCCGTTTGCAATTGGTGGTGCGCCCGGTTCGCCAACCGCAGTCACACTCTCGACCTTTGGGGCGGAGGGCACGGCGAATGACACGGTGATGCTCCTCGGGTTAGGTCTCGGCGTCATCACCTTGTTGAGTGGAGCAGGGTACTTGGCGCGTCGCAAGTCGAACTAGGCATGACATAATTCCCCGCAAGATTCTCAATGTAGAGACGTTGCATTGGCAACGTCTCTACGCTCATATCAGGAAGGAGGCGCATAATGGAAATACATGGATGGCGATCCGGTTTGCTTGCGCTGGCTATCGCGCTGTTCGCGTCTCTTGCTTTGTGTACAACCAGTGCGCAAGCGGCAGTCACACTTTCTTCGTTCGATGCGCGCGTTGCACGCGAAGGCACGACGAGTCGCGTGGTGTTGATGTGGAAAACCGTCAGCGAAATTCATATCGCTGGCTTCAATCTCTATCGCAGTAATCGTGCTGAGGGTCCGTACACGCGCATCAACGCGCAACTGATTCCGGCTTCCGACAATCTGGTGATCGGCGGTACCTACCAATACTTGAACGACGTTCAACCGGGACAAACGTACTATTATCAACTGGAGGACGTTGAGACCAACGGCAAGAGCACGCGCCACGCACCGGTGGCTGTCACGGCACTCGAAACTCAACTCGGCTCCTCCGCATGGATCAGTGTCTGTTGGGGTATCGGCGCAGTACTTGTCATCCTCGGTGGATTGAACCTGGCTTTGCGCGCCAAGACGACCACCTAAAATCCGCATCATCAAAACAACCAGGTTTTACCAATCTGTTCAAATGCCCGATCCCGCTTCAACAAATGCGCGGCAATTGCTCGCCGATCATCATATCCACAACCCGCGTCGCGCCGATGGAAGTACGCGCGACAACCATCCCAGGATGCGCTGTGACGGCGCGTCCGATGATCGCCGCATCGCGCCCCAACGGATGCGCGCGCAGCGCGGCGACGACGCGCGGCGCGATCTCACTCGGCGCGAACGCAATCAACTTGCCTTCGTTCGCGACGTAGAACGGATCGAGACCAAGCATCTCGCATGCGGACGCCACATCGCGCGGCACGGCTATCGCGCGCTCGTCAATCTCAATGCCAATTTTCGCCGCCTCTGCGATTTCGTTGAGCGCGCTCGCGATTCCGCCGCGCGTCGGATCGCGCAAGGTATGAATGTCTTGGGTGACCGCGAGCATCGCCGCAACCAGGTCGTGCAGCGGCGCGCAGTCGCTCACGATTTCGGAATCGAAGCGTAAGCCCTCGCGTTGCGAAAGAATCGCGATGCCGTGCAAACCAATCGCGCCGCTCAAAATAATCGCGTCGCCCGCGCGCGCGTTTGCCGCCGCGATGTTCACGCCATTTGGCGCGATGCCGATGCCCGCCGTGTTGATATAGATGCCGTCGCCGTGTCCTTCTTCGACGACTTTGGTATCGCCGGTTATGATTTGCACGCCCGCGCGTTTCGCTGCCTCCGCCATCGAGTACACCACACGCGTCAAATCGTCGAGCGCAAACCCTTCTTCGAGAATGAATCCCGCACTGAGATAGATCGGACGCGCGCCGCTCATCGCAAGATCGTTCACGGTGCCATTCACCGCGAGCGCGCCGATGTCGCTTCCCGGAAAAAAAATCGGCTTGACGACGAACGAATCGGTCGTGAACGCGAGCCGCGCGCCCTCCACCGCGAACACAGCTTGATCGTTCAACGGCGCGAGCAACGCGTTGTCGAATGCGGGTGCGAAAAGATGTTGCACCAAATCGTGCGACAATTTCCCTCCGCCGCCGTGTCCCATCACAATGTTGGGATAATCGCGGAGTGGAAGCGGACATTGCAGAGTAATCATTGATAAACCTTTTGAAAGTTTGATCGTTAATTGGTTGAATAGTTGAATCGTTTGTTCGACCAACGATTCAACTATCCAACTACCGCGAATGTGTGCCGCGCGTACCGATAGTACGCCGCGCACGCGCCTTCGGACGAGACCATCGTCGCGCCGAGTGGTTTCGCGGGCGTACACTGCTTACCGAACGCGACACACTCGTTCGGTTTTTTGCGTCCTTGCAAAACCAAACCGCTGATGCACAAGGGCGATTCGTTCACGTGTAAACTGCCAACGTCGAAACGCTGTTCCGCGTCGTACTCGCGGAACTCGTCGCGCAGACGCCAGCCGCTCTGGGGAATTTCGCCGATGCCGCGCCATTTGCGGTCGCACACCTCGAACACTTGCGCGATCAATGCTTGCGCCGGTTGGTTCCCTTCGCGCGTGACCGCGCGCGGATACGCGTTCTCGACCTCGACGCGACCTTGTTCGAGTTGGCGCACTGCCGCCAGGATTCCGTTCGCGATGTCGAGCGGTTCAAAGCCGGTGACGATCATCGGCACGCGAAATTGCGCCGCGAGCGGTTCGTACTCCCAGTATCCCATCACCGCGCAAACGTGTCCCGCCGCAAGAAATGCTTGCACGCGATTTGCCGGATCGCTCATCAGCGCGGTGATCGCGGGCGGCACGCGCACATGCGACACGAGCATCGAAAAATTTTTCAGCGCTTCGCGTTTGGCTTGGAACACCGCCATCCCATTTGCCGGCGCGGTCGTCTCAAAGCCGACGCCGAAGAAAACGACTTGTTTGGACGGATTGTCGCGCGCGATGCGCAGCGCGTCGAGCGGCGAATAGAGGATCCGGACATCGCCGCCGCGCGCTTTTACTTGAAACAAATCGGTCGTCGAGCCAGGTACGCGGAGCATATCGCCGAACGACGTAAAGATCACATTGGGACGCGCGGCAATCACCAGCGCCTTGTCAATCAGTTCGAGCGGCGTCACGCAGACGGGACACCCAGGTCCGTGCACCAGGTCAATCTGCTTGGGCAAGAGTTGATCAATGCCGAAACGCATGATCGAGTGCGTCTGCCCGCCGCACACTTCCATCAACGTCCATTCGCGCGTGATGACGCGCGCGAGTTGATCGAACACCGCGCGAACTTGAACTTCATCTCGATACGCGTCAAGTGATTTCATTCGGTGCCCCCAACTCCTCCTCGAATGCGCCCACCTCGCGCAACAACGCCAGCGTCTCTTGCGCGTCCGCTTCCGACAGACGCGAGATCGCAAAGCCAACGTGAATCACCGTGTATTCGCCCACTTGAATATCCGGGACGTATTCGAGGCACGCTTCTTTGGTGACGCCGCCGAAATCGACGCGCCCCATTTTCAAGCCGCTCGCCTCATAAATGTCAACTATTTTGCCGGGAACCCCGAGACACATCTTGCCCTCCAATTTATGATTTCTGATTTATGATTTTGGATTTGTGTGCGCGCGATCCAAAATCATAAATGCTAAATCGCAAATCCTAAATTGCATTCGCGATTGCCGCTTGACCAAGTGAAATGCCCGCGTCATTCGGCGGGACGAGACGGTGAATCAACACATCGAAATTGGCGTCGCGCAGTAACGCGACCGCGCGCGTGAGCAGAGTCACATTCTGAAACACACCACCGCTCAAGGCGACGCGGTTCAATCCCTCGCGCTCGCGTAGCATCACGGCGACATCGCGCAACATCAGCGCGACTGCGTTGTGAAACTTACTCGCGATCACCCACGGCGGCACGCGCTTGCGATAATCGGCAACGGTCGCGCGAATCACGGAAGCAGGGTCAATCTCAATCGGGAATTGGTAATTGGCAATTGATACTTGATACGCGGCTTCCAAATCCTCCACTACCAGATGCTCCAACTCAATCGCGGCTTGCGCTTCATAGTTGATCGTTGCGCGCACGCCGATGATCGCGGCAATCGCATCGAACAAGCGCCCCATGGACGAGGTGAGCGGAGCGTTGAACCCGGTTTCGATCTGATGGCGAATCACACCGCGCTCCGTTTCGTTGCACGCCGCGACGCACGGCAGATCGTCGTCCCACGTGATTCCCGCGTGATGCAAATGCGCGAGCGCGCCGCGATACACGCGCTTGATACCGACATCGCCGCCGGGCAGTGGCACGTACGCTAGATGCGCCGCACGCGTGAAATGAGCGTAATTGGTAATTAGGAATTCGCCGCCCCAGATTTTACCGTCGGTACCGTATCCAGTTCCATCGAGCGCGATGCCGATGACGCGTTCATCGCGCGGGACATTGTTCTCTGCCATACAACTTGCAATATGCGCATGATGGTGCTGAATTGCGTAATTCGCAACCCTTGCACCGCCCGCAAGGGCAGGTGTTCGTAATTCGTAATTCGTTTTGGCGTACTTGGTCGAAAGATACTCCGGGTGCAAATCGTGCGCGATAATTTCCGGCTCGATGCGGAACAGCCGTTTGAAATGTTCGATCTGTTGCTCGAACGATTCGAGCGTTGGGAAATTTTCGAGGTCGCCGATGTGTTGCGAAAGGAACGCGTACCGCTCGCGCGTGACGCAAAACGTGTTCTTCAACTCCGCACCAACCGCGAGCGTCGGACGCGTCGCAAACGGCAGTTTAACCGGGTACGGCGCGTACCCGCGCGAACGGCGAAGCGGGTATTCTACCCCGACCCAACCCCCACCCTGACCCTCCCCCGCTTCGCTGGGGAGGGAAATCACACGCACAACTGAATCGTCCGCGCGCGTTTCAATATCGCGGTCGTGCAGCAAAAAGTAATCCGCGAGATTCGCAAGTCGTTCGCGCGCGTCGGCGTTGTCGGTTGCGATGGGTTCCTCGGAGTAGTTGCCCGAGGTCATCACGAGCGCGGTTGGGAAATTCGGAATTCCTGGGTCCGCATTTGCCGATTTGCCATCCGCCATTAGCAAATAGTGCAACGGCGTGTACGGCAACATCACACCGAGAAAATCGTTGTGCGGCGCAATGTGCTCGCTGATCGGCGCGTTGGGACGGCGTCGCAACAGCACAATCGGACGCGCGTGTGATTCGAGGAGCACGCGCTCGGCGTTGGACACAAAACAAAATGATTCGACTGCCGCGACATCGTACGCCATCAACGCGAACGGCTTGTCCACGCGCCCCTTGCGTTCGCGCAATTTCATCACGGCTTTATCATTCGTCGCATCGCACGCGAGATGAAAACCGCCGAGTCCTTTGATCGCGACGATGTGTCCGGCGGCGAGTATGCGGCGCGTCTGTTCGATGAAATCGTAATTCCGAATTTTGAATTCCGAATTCGGCTCTAGCCAAATTTTAGGACCACACTTGGCACACGCGACCGGCTGCGCGTGAAAGCGGCGATTGAGCGGATCGTGATATTCGCGCGCGCAATCGTCGCACATCGCGAAATCGCGCATCGTCGTGAGCGGGCGGTCGTAGGGAATATCGCGAATGATCGTAAAGCGCGGACCGCAGTTCGTGCAATTGATGAACGGGTACCGATAACGTCGGTCGTGGGGGTCGAACAATTCGCGCAGACAATCGGGGCAAATTGAAATATCGGGGGAAATCGGTTGAAACGCGCCGGCTTGCGGAACGCTCGCGCGAATTTCAAATCCGGCAAAGTGCGCGGCGCCATTCGACGAACCATCCTGGGATTGGAGCGAATCAATACGCGCGAGCGTCGGTTTTTCGTCGGACAGCGCGCGGGTAAACGCGTCGAGCGCGGCGGCATCGCCTTCGACCTCGATGTCCACACCAGACGACGTGTTCGCAACCCAGCCGCCCAGACGCGCGCGCGTCGCGAGCTGGTACACAAACGGGCGAAACCCGACGCCTTGCACGACGCCGGTGATATGAATTCGCCGTAGCATCATTTTGTCAATCTATTCGATCTCGATACTCGCGAGTCGAAACTCGTCGGCATCCACAATGTTGACCTGCATACTGGAACACCGCGGGCAAATCGCGATATCGGTCGTCAATTGGAAATCGTTTCCACATTCGAAACACTTGGCTTGCACCGGCGCTTGCGTGACTTCGATGCGCGCGCCTTCCGCCAGTGTGCCCCGCGTCAGCATGTCGAGATGAAACCGCAGTGCGTCATCGCTTTCATCCGCCAGCGCGCTCATCTCAACATGGAAACCCAGGATGCGCTTGGCATGGTGCTTTGCCGCATAGTCGAGCGCGATCCTGAGCATGTCTTGTGCGATGCCGATTTCGTGCATACGCTCTCCACCTCACCGGGATTTGCTTTCATTTTAGCGATAACGCCCAGTCCGGCAAATTTGCGCGCACGCGTCAAGCGCTCTGATAGCCCGCTTCCAGCGCGGCAACATCCATTCCAATCGTCAACACGCGCTCGGCAGGCAGACACGCCTCGCGCGCGAATTCGCGCAGATCAATCGTTTTGAGGTAGCGTTTGCAACGATCGCACCCGTACAGCCGATACGCGCCATCTTGGCTCGGAAAGTACGCGATCGGTTCCGCGCCACAAAACGGACAATGTGCGCGCGGGCATGTCCATTCGGCATCGCATCGCGCGCAGAGTAAACGCCACGCGCCACCTTCTTGGGTGAGCGCGGCAAAATCCGGTTCGCCGCCGCAGATCGGACAGTTGCCGCGCTGCCACGCGTCCGCACGCACCGATGATTGGAGCGCGCGCGCGGGCGCGGAGAGCCAGGGGTGAAGCGCATGGGTGAGAACAAACGCAAGTAATTGGTAATTGGTAAGTGGCAATTCGATTGTTTCGGGCGCGAGGAACGCGCGCGCGAGTTCTTTTGTGCGCGCGGGCGATTCGAATTCGCGCGCGAGTTCGGCGAACGCGTCGGCGGCTTCGGGGCGATAGCGCGCCGCGATGGCGCAAATCGTTCGCGCGAGTCGCGCGACTGCGTCCCAATCGAAAGTGAGTTCGTCCACACGCAACAGCGGCTCGCCGCGTGCGAGGCATGCGTCAATATCGTCGGCAGAGAAAGGGTAATTGGTAAATGGTAATTCGATTACCGCCCGCGCTTCCAGAATCGCGATGTACATATCGAGCGCGCCCGCGAGTTCAGGTCGCCGCGCGCGTTTGGATTTGAGAATGGATAGAGTTTCAGCAGAATGCAAGACCCCACTCCATCGCCCAATTGGCGAATCAACTTGGCTGACGCGAGTGTAGCCCAAAAGAGACAGCGCGTCAAGGCGCCAGCCCGACCAACACAAAGCGACTTGCCTTACCAACATGAATGCGCTAGTATTACTTCTGTTCAAAGTAATAATTGCACACGGGCGTTTGGAAATGCAGGAACATCTTACCACGGTGACCCAAAAAGGACAGGTAACTATACCGCTCGCCATCCGCCAACTGCTTGGCATCAAGCCATCCGACCGCGTGACCTTTCGTGTTACCGAACGAAGGGCGTGTTGAACTAGTGCCTGCCGACATGACGCTCGAATCCGTCTATGGCGCGGTCAAGCCACTGTCGCGTCCCACGAATTGGAAAGGGGTTCGCCGCCAAGCGCGTGAGGAACGCGCGCACTATCGAGTCAGCAAAACCAAGAAACAACACAAAGGAGCGCGCAGATGGAGTTCCTCGACACGAACGTCATTCTGCGCTATTTGACAAAAGACGATGCGACAAAAGCGGAGCGGTGCTACGAACTTTTTCAGCGCGTCAAGCGCAAAGAAATCCGGTTGGTCACTTCAAAATCCGTACTGGCGGAGATCGTTTACGTTCTCTCTTCGCGTGCGCTCTACAATCAACCGCGCGAGAATGTGCGCGCGTTGCTGCTGCCCCTGGTCAGTTTACCGGCGCTGAAACTTCCACATCGTCGCGCCTTCCTACGCGCGCTCGACCTCTATGCGACCACCTCGTTCGATTTTGAAGACGCACTTTCCGTGGCACACATGGAACGACAGAAAATCAAAACCATTCTGAGTTACAACGAAGATTTCGATCGCGTCGAGGGAATCGAACGACGCGTTCCTTGATCGCGCCGGATTCACTCGCGCTGGAAATCATACGGGGCGTGAAACGCACGATGCAATATGCAGTCCGTTTCACGCCTCGCGTTTTCCAAGAACGCTACCGCAACCGTTCTCTACTTTTCCCGCTTGCGATACACGCGCTCTGCCAGCCACTTGCCGTGATGTTGGCGCGCGAATTCTTCCGTCACGGTGCCTTCGAACATCGCCGTGATGGATTCGCGCATCAGCGGATGCACCGCGACGAGATAGAGATGGAGCATGAACAGCAACACGGTCGCAATGACCGAGAGATCGTGAACCAGGACGCTCCACATGAACACGTCGGGCGCAACGCTCCCCTTGCCGAACCACATCACGAACCCGGTAATGACGAACAACCCGAATGTGATGATCTGCGTCAGCGCGTTGAATTTTTGTCCCGCGTTGTACTTGCCTTGCGGCGGCATCGTGCCAGCTTTGCCGTGCGCGTAATAGTTCCACGCATTCTGCAACCAGCCCGTATCGTCCTTGCCCCAGGTGAACGATTCTTTGAGCGAGTAGCAAAACTCGCGCGGCGAAAAGACGAGATAAATGACGGGCGCGCTGATGAACGCGACCGCGGCGAGGCGATGCGCGAGCCGCGCCGCCATCCCGGCTTCGCCGACCGCGAATGCTTTGAGGAACGGCGCGTAGATGAACAAACCCGTTCCCAGCAGAACCGTGAATGCGACAAAGTGAACCCAGTGCGCGACGCGTTCCGCGCTGGTAAAGCGCAGCACCAACACCTGACGCGCGCGCGCTTGGATATCCGTTGCGATTGATGACATTTTCGTTTCTCCGTTTCGATAGTTGCATAGTTGGATCGTTGAATAGTTGTCGCTCCAACTATCCAACGATGCAACTAGAAAACTATTCAACGCACTTTATTTCTCCGGCGTGATCGTCTCCACATCGCCGAGTTGCGCGCGGCGCGTCGCAAACCAGTTGAGCGCGAGACCTGCCGCCACTAATCCAGTCGCAACGTAGCCGAATGGTTGCACGACGTTTTGCCACAGGTTCGCCAACACCGGATATTCCGGTTTTTCCGGCAAGCCGTACGCCGACGCGGGCGCGGTCAACACGTACACGCGCCCCAACCCGCCGAGTTCGGTTTCGCCGTACACGCGCGCTTCGGCATAACCCAGTTTCTTCAAGTCCTCGACGCGCACTTTGGCAGTTGCGAGCACCTTGTCGCGATCGTTGAATCCGAGCGCCGCCGCGGGACACGTCTTGACGCACGCGGGCGTCAACTCGTTCGTGACGCGATCCTGGCAGAACGTGCATTTCGTCGCTTTGGCTTCGCCAGTGAGCGCGTTGATCGTTTCGAGACGCGGTATGTTGAACGGGCACGCTTGCGAACAGTAGCCGCAACCATTACACAAATCGCGTTCGAGCGAGACAAAGCCCATTTCATTTTTCTTGAGCGCGGCAGTCGGACACACATCCACGCACGCGGCATTCGCGCATTGCAGACAACCCCATTTCAAGAACAGCCAGCGCACCCTGCCGCCCGCTTCGTACTCGTTGAACCGGATACGCGTCAACGTATCCGCGCTCAGGTCGAGCGGATTTTCGTACGTGCCGACCTGGGTCGTTTTCGTCGGTGCGAGATTCCACCACTCTTTGCACGCGACCTGGCATCCCTTGCAACCGATGCAGATCGAAGTATCTATCAGCATTGCTTTTGCCATGTCACACCTTCCTCACATCGCACAACCACGCCTTGTATTCGGGAATCGTCGTGTTCGCGTCGCCGACGTGCGGCGTCAAACTGTTCGCGCTGTCGCCGGTGGACACGCCTTCGTAACCCCAGTGCCAAATCAAGCCGACCTGGTGCACAGTTTTGCCATTGATGTTGAACGGCTTGAAGCGCTTGGTCACAACGGCGATCATTTCGACTTTGCCGCGCGTGTTTTCGACGATCACGCGGTCGCCATTCTTGATTCCTTTTTCCGCCGCGAGTTGCTCGCTCATTTCGACGAACGGTGCGGGTTGCGTTTCGACGAGCCATGGAAGATTGCGGCTCATCGCGCCGGCTTGCATGTGCTCGCTCAAACGATACGTCGTGCCGACGATGGGGTACTTGCTCGCGTCGCTTCGCTTGTTCGAATCCGATTCCCAGATTTTCGCCACCGGGTTGATCTGTTGTTTCGACATCAGATTCGTCGCCGGGCTTTCCCACGCTTCGTAATGTTCGGGGAACGGACCTTCGGCGAGACCGGCGGCAAAGAGTCGCGCGACGCCTTCGTTGTTCATAATGAACGGATAGATCGCGTCGGGCGCGCCGCCGCCATCCACCACATCACCCGAAAATGCTTTCGTTTCCGGATTCCATTTGAGCGGCGCACGTTTTGGATCCCAGGGCACGCCCGCCGGGCTGAGCGATGCGCGATTGTAGAGGATGCGCCGATTGACGGGCCAATTCCACGCCCAGCCGGAATAGAGATACAAGCCGGTCGGGTCGCTATGGTCGCGCCGCGCCGTCATATTCCCAGCATCGGTATAGTAACCGCAATAGATCCAACTGCCGCACGTCGTCGTGCCATCATCGCGCAGAGACGCGAATGCCGGCACTTGCTTGCCTTGCGCGATCAACACCACACCCTTGTCGTCTTTCACGTCCACGACCGCGCGACCGTTGATCTCTTTTGCAATCGAGTGCGCGTTCGGCAAACCGTCGCCGTAATTCCAATCGAGTTTCGTGATTGGATCGGCGAACGCGCCGACTTCTTTCGCGTACAGCGCGCGCACGCGATTCATAATTTGATTCGCGATCCACAAATCCGGTTTGCTGTCGCCGACCGGATCAATCGCCTTGTTGCGCCACTGCACCCAGCGTCCGGTATTTGTGACGCTTCCTTCGCGCTCGACCCAGGACGCGGCGGGGAGCAAGAACACTTCGGTCTGGATGTCCGCCGGCTTTGCGCCCGGTCGTTTCCAGAACGCCGTCGTTTCCGTTTCCCACAATTCCGAGACGACCATCCAATCGAGTTTCGCGAGCGCCTCGCGTTCCATGCCCGCATTCGGTCCGCCGACCGCCGGGTTTTGTCCGATAACGATAAACCCTTTGATATCGCCGGCTTTCATCGCTTCAAAGAGCGGAATGTGCGAGTAATCTTTGCCTGCCGCCGTCTTGGGTAACCAGTTGAACGCGAAATCGTTGTCCTTGGTGGCTGCATCACCGAACCACGCCTTGAGTTGACTGACGATGTACTTGGAATAGTTCTTCCACCAGTTCAAACTCTTGGGATCGCTCGTCGTTGGCACAACGCGTTTCAAGTAATCGGCGAGCGATTGATCGCGCACGGTCGGCGCGGCGAGATAGCCGGGCAAGTTGTGATACAGCGCCGCCATATCGGTCGAACCCTGCACGTTGTGCAAGCCGCGCATCGCCGCGACCTGCCCGCCGGCGACGCCGACGTTGCCCAACAACAACTGCACGAGCGCGAGCGACTCGACGTTTTGTGTGCCGTACGAATGCTGGGTCTGTCCCATCGCGTAAATGATCGCACCCGCCTTGTCCGGCTTGCCGGTCTCGGAGTACATTTTGTACACTTGCTCCAACAAACCTTTCGGCGTGCCGGTGATCGCGGAGACCTTATCGAAGGTGTAGCGCGAATAATGTTTCTTCATCAGTTGAAGAACGCATTGTGGATCGCTCAACGTGAGGTCGCGCTTGGGGATGCCCTTGTCATCAAGTTGATACGTCCACGTTGCTTTGTCGTACGCCTTCGTCGTCGGATTGTAGCCGCTGAACAAACCATCGTTGAATTCGAACTTGGGGTTGACGAGGAACGAGGCGTTCGTGTACTCGCGCACGTACTCTTCCTGGTAGAGTTTGTTTTCCAGGATGTAACTCATCATCCCGCCCATAAACGCGATGTCGGTGCCGGAGCGAATCGGCGCGTACAGTGTTGCCGCCGATGCACTGCGCGTCACGCGCGGATCCACGACGATCAGTTTCGCGCCCCTTTCCATCGCTTTGGTGATCCACTTGAAAGCGACTGGATGATTTTCGGCAGGGTTGCCGCCCATAATCCAAATCACATCCGAGTTCGCAAAATCGGCGATGTGATTCGTCATCGCGCCACGTCCAAACGCTGCCGCCAAACTGGCGACGGTGCTGGAGTGTCAGATCCGCGCCTGATGTTCGAGGTAGACGATGCCGAGCGCGCGCGCGGCTTTGACCCAGGAATAGACTTCTTCGTTGGTGTGTTGCGCGCCGCCCATGTACGCAATCGCTTCGAGCCGATTGACGGTTGCGCCGTCCTTGTCTTTCGCGATGAAATTCTTGTCGCGTGTCTCTTTGATTTTTTGCGCGATGCGGTCGAGCGCCCAGTCCCAGGGTTTCGCTTCCCACTTGTCGGAACCTGGCGCGCGATACTGCACATGCGTCACGCGTTCGGGACTGTAGATGACCTGCCAGTTCGCCGCACCCTTACTGCACAGCGTGCCGCGATTGATCGGATGATCCGGGTCGCCTTCGACGTTGACGACCTTGCCGCCCTGCACGCCGACGACCTGACCGCAACCGACCGCGCAGTACGTGCAGATCGTCGTGATCTCGCCGACCTTTTTGTGCAAAAGAAATTTTGGATCTTCTCCACCGGCGGACACGGTGTTCGGTAGACCGGTTCCGATCAACAGTCCGCCTGCCGCAGCGCCGCCGAGTTTGAGAAAATCACGTCGTGAAATGCTCATTCTAATTTCCTCCCCCTTTAACCAATCTTGTGGTTTGCCAATCTACGTTTGATTGCGCCATATCACCTCCCTGATCCATCGCGACCAACCCACCTTGCAAAGGTCAAACGCGCGAGCGTTTGCGCTTGCACGCGGTCGGCGAAATTCGACGGACTGACCCGCGTCAAAATGCGCGCGGCGTTCGCAGTTATCGTGAATGCGTTTGCTGGATGCGAAGAGAGGAAGACCGAAATGAGCGAAACAACCAGGGAGATTGCGCAGGGTGATGCCGGGGATGGCATCTTTCACACCGACTGCGCCAGTCGGATTGGGAGCCGCGACGAACCAGCCGCGATTAAACGATGACGCGTTGACGGGAATCGTCGTGGCGGCGTTCGTGCATGCGCGCGTCACAATTTCGTGGGGCGAACAGAAATTGACATCGCGTCGTGAAACGCCTTGCCGACTTAACCGGCGTTCGCGTGTTTCTGCCAAGTCATTCATCGTCTTCTCTTCCACAAAATAATTGCGCATTCAGAAAAGAACGATGCGGTTGTGGCGGTCATTCGCCGAATTTTACTTGCCGGGCGCGACTTGATCTTTCTCTTTTTCGGTGGCAAGCGCGAGAACTTGATCTTTTAATTCTTCGAGGGCGCGGCGCATCTCGGCTAGTTCTTCTGCATGCAAACGTTGATACGACTCCAACTGTTGTTCGAGTCGCAACATTCGATAGGCAATGTCAGATGGCGAGATGGATGACATACCGGACACCCTTCTGGCGAAACACCTCAGGTCTATTCATTTTTACTGGAGGCATTCGCCACCCCTCGCATAACAGTGGACACCCGCATCAGTGCCCACCTGCACGTCAACTTTACACAATTCTAACACGAATGTGCTTGGCGGCTAAGGTACAAACGGGTCATTGCCACGTTCTAACGTATCCGCGGCGGACTAGATGGCTCTAGTCCGCCGCGCCCAGTCCTATGTCGTTATCTCTTGTGAACCTGGTCTACCGCAAAGTCGCGTCCCGGACCGTGACAGATCGCGCACGTCTCGATACCGCTCGCGCTGGTCATGATCTCGATGTGCCCCTTTACTTGCACATTCGCGTGACAACCACTGCACGTTGCCGCGATCGGCTGGAGTACTTTGATCACTTTGCCTTCTTGTGTGATCGTCGTCGGCAACGCGCTTGCCGGCAGAGGCAACACATTCGTGCCAGCCAGATGACACTTGACGCAGTTGCGTTGACCGCCCGCCGTCGGAAAGCCGATCTCTTCCGTCCTGGCAATCGAGCGACCAAAGAACTCGGTTGGCGTGGCGCGTTCGTTGCCCATGTGGAGACTGTGAATCATGTACTTGAGTTGGATTGTCTCCGGTGGCAGTTTGTCTTTGGGTCGCTGGGCTTCATCCGTCGCATTCGGGTTGTGGCACAAGTCGCAGTATTCGGGACTGCGACGGATGCCGCCATGAACCGAAAACGCCGCCGGACTGCCAAGGTCAAGATGACATTGATTGCATAGTTTGCGATCAACGACCTGGCGTCGCGGCGCGGGCTTGGAGCCATCCAGGGAAACATAGATCACTGGGTTGACGTTGCCTTCGCGCACGACAACATCTTTGCCGTCGTTGCCCTTGATGGTCGCGTTCTTGTACGCCGCCATGCCAATACCAACACTACCCTTCCAGGTCGCGTCAATCAGTCTGTTGAAAGTGTAACGGAACTTGCCGCCGCCCAAATCGGTCAACGTGCCCGCGCGGACGAACGGCGCTGCCGGCGGCACGGTGATCTGATTGGCATTTTCGGTGAAGCGCGTCGCATAATCCGAGGTTGGATACGCGATGGTGATTTCGATAAAGTCCATCTTGTTCGCGTCGAGCGCCGCGCCCGAATTATCTTTCAACGTAAAATCAACCGTCGCTTTCTCGCCCGGCTTGGCGGTTGCCGCGTCAATCGTATAGACTACACCTTTGAGTTGCTTGGACTTGGCGGGAATCGTGTGCGCGCCGACGATGGACGCGTCGAACTCCTGACCGCTGTCCGCAGAATGACAAACCTTGCATGTCTTGTCGTCTTTCAGTGGACCAGCGGCGTGATCTTTGCCGCCCGTGAATTTGGCTTTGCCGGTTTCCCAATCAATGCCATCGTGACACGAACCGCACGCGGCGCGGCTGGGCGCATTCTTCCAGTTGTCCGCTTGCGCGCCTTTGGTGTGACAAGTCGTGCAATTGCGAACATCTTGGGGCCACACCGCTCCGCTAAAGTCAATGGGGTTTTGACCAAAGCCGACGATATAGTACGGCTTTTTGCCCAACGCGACACTGTTGATATTCGCGCCGTTGTGAAGTTTGTGGATCATTACCTTCAAGTCAACCGGGTTGCTCGTTTCAGGATCAATCGTCTGATCCGTATGACAAATCGAGCAAACCGTCACGTCATAACGTTGACCTCCGTGCGCCGCGATCTTGTCGTGACAGACGTTGCAATTCTCGGTTGTGACGACTTCGCGCTTGGTCGGCGTTCCGCCCGCCGGCACGAACCAGAATGACGTGTTGGTGACAAACCCGCGCGCGTTGCGCGTGGCTTGCGCGCCGACGACATGGGTTGCGCTCTTGTCGAAAGTCGCGGGAAGCGTATTCGTAAAGACGTAGGTATAGCCCGTGTCAGTTTCAGTCAACTTACCCTGAAATTCGTACTGAGCTTGTTTCGCGGTGGCAAGCACGGGTTGTTTCGTTTCACCTTTGTAAGTGTGCGGGTTCCCTCTTACATCGTTCACGAAATAGTTTTCATAGTCCGCGAGATTGGTATCCTTGTCCAAGTTGATCTTGGCGATACCAAACCGCAGACTATTGGCGTCGAGGTCGGCAACCTTCACGAGATTACCGCGATCATCCGTGAGTTTAAAGGTGACAACCGGTTTGTTATCCGCTGGAATTTCAACTTTGGTGATTTCCATTTTCAAGCCGGCGCCGGGCGCCACCGACGCAGATTTTCCCGGCGCGCCCGCAGGACCGGTAGGACCCTGCGGACCGGCAGGACCTTGCGGACCGACCGCACCCGCCACGCCTGGGCTACCCGCCGGACCCGGCGCGCTGGCGGGTGAACAGGACGCAATCAACAACAACGCGGTGATTGCGACAAGCGTCAAGAATACAACGAGGATTCTTTTTTGCATTGTGCATTCTCCATTTCTAGAATTGGTTGGGGCAAGCACCTATTGGCGAATCCATTTTCGTGAGGCATCCTCCTTTGCTTGCGCCCCGCGGCATTCCCTCATCAGAAATCACCGCGACGCCATCGCGCAAAAGCCGGCTTTAGATTTTGTGGTGGATTTTATTTTGGCTTATCCGATCTGTTTACCGACGAACACCTTGCCGTCCTTCACAACTAATTCGTACTGCGCTAATGGTTTAGGCGGAGGTCCTGAGATGACCGCGCCGGTAACCGCATTGAAGAATCCGTCATGACACGGACAGGCGATACTATTCTTGCGCGCATCCCACGAAACGATACAACCCAGGTGTGTGCAAATCGCGGAGAACGCTTTTATCCCGCCGGCTTTGCTGTTCACCACAATCACCGGTTTGTCATTGACCGAGACGATCTTGCCGGTGTTGGACGCAAACTCTTCGGGCTTGCCGACTTCGACCGGTCCTCCCACACCTTGCTTCGCCCCTTGGGGCAATAGATACGCGACGACCGGCGTCAACATTCCAATCACCGTCGCGGTCACCGAAAAACCCAGCAGGAGTTGGATAAATCCACGCCGAGTTACCGGTGTGTTCGACCTATGTGCGACCGATTGCGTCATGGCTTTTTGCTCCTCTATTCCGGCGGCAACTGTTTGTACAACTCGCGGCGAATGACGTACAGCGACAGGATCGCCATCGCCATAATCACCAAACCCACTCCCATCACTTGACCCCTGAGTCCTTGATCGCGCGATGCCTTTTCGGAATTGGCAATCACTTCGTTGGCTTTCGCGACGGCGAGATCGGTTTTTTCTTTCACCAGCGAAGCGTTGAGCGTGTGTTGCACCGCGCGCGCGGTAATCAACGCAGTCTTGGCTTCTGCAATCTTGGCTTCTTCGGGCGAGGTGATTAACGCCGCGGCGGCGGCGCGCTTGAGCGCGATCTCCGCATCGTCCAACGCCTTGGCGCTCGCGGTGATATTGTCATGCAGATTCTTGACCGCAGCGGCTTGGGGCGATCCATCGGGGTGGCAACTACCGCACTGGCGCGTCGAGTTACCGATGAACATATCATCCGTCGGCGTCATCACATCGTAACGACCGTGACAGGTGACGCACTTGGGTGTCCCAGGTTTGTCATTGGCATGGACACTCTGCAAGTAATACTGTTGGGTTGCCGTGTGACAACTGCCGCACACATTCGCAACCTCGTCGAAACCAGGCGGCGCCGCGCCATGCGTGCTGTGGCACGTCGCGCACGTTGGGGAACGCAAGTCTTGTTTGTTCAACAATGCTTGACCATGCACACTTGCAATGTACAACGAGTATTGATTCGTCGGAATGTTATAGCCCTTCATGTACTCGGTGTTCGAATGGCACGAGGCGCACAACGCGGGCACATTCAGCGTGTACACTTTAGCCGTCGGATCGTCCGATTTTTTGGTCGCGTGCGATTCGTGGCACGTCGCGCACGTTGCCACCTTGACATCGCCTTGCGCGAGTTTCTGCCCATGCACGCTTTGCTGATACTTGGACCATTGATCGGTCGGCACATCGTACTGACGCATCGTTTCGACGCGCGCGTGGCAACTCGCACATAGTGCTGGGATATCTACAATCTTGGGGATGCCGATGTAACCCGCGTTGAACGAATGCGCCGCGGCTTTGTCGGCTTTCGTCGCATCGCCGCCGTGACAATCCGCGCAAGTCACGTTGCGTTCTCCGTGAATGCTCGACTTCCAGTCGTTCACGACCTGGGTTGACTTGCCGGCTTGCGTGGTGTGGCACGTCACACACGCATCCTGGGTCTTGGCGACCGGCGATGTGTGAATCACCGGCGTGGGCACGACGACCGGCACGTCTGCTTTCGAAGTAGCAGATTGATGACAACCTTTGCACGTCTCCACGATACGCCCAGCATGATCCGCTGGCACTTTGGGCGAGCCGCCGATCCCGGTCTGGTGACATGCGAGACAGTTATCGCGATTCTGAAGCGGATGTGGAATTTTAGGCGGCGTGCCGGCGGCGGGCTTGGTAACTGGTTGCGCGCCGGGCGTTCCGCTGGGAGGCGTCGTTGGCGGACGCGCCGTCCCAGGTTTGTGACACACTTGACACATCTCATTCGTGCGTCCCGTGTGATCGGCGGGGAACTTGGGCGCGCCACCGACGCCGGTCGCGTGACAGATGGCGCAGTCATTGCGCCCTTCCAGCGAATGCGGAATCGGCGGTGGAGTGCCGACTTGGGCGCGCGTCGGCGTGCTGGGCAATAACACGATGAGCAAGACGAGTATGAATAGGAATGCGCCGAGTTTCCACAACTGTTTCATTATCTAAACTCCGCGCGCGCGTGAACCGAACCGCGCGCCAAGGTATCGTCAGCTAAACTGTCCCCAAACGGTCAAGCCGATAACTACCGCCAGGACGCCGATGAGAATAATCAGCATTAGCGGGCGTTGCCGCGCTGGGCGTTTAGGACCGCGATCCAGAAACGGCAGGAAGAAGAGCAACGCCAGCGCAATGCTGGGAATCACAATACCCAGCAAGCGCGGCGCGTCCGCACCCAGGAAGCTAAACACCGCCGCCACTTTGAGAAATTGATAGACCGACAAAAAGTACCATTCGGGTTTGACGTGTTCCGGCGTCAGGAGTGGATTCGCGCGATCCTCCAACCCGGCAGGGAGATAGGCGGCAAGCGTAACGAGAATTCCCAGGATGACGTACCACGCGATCAATTCACTCAATACGTAGTGGGGCCAGAAGGGTAAGAGTTTCTTTGGGTCGGGGGATTTGTCCGGCTTGGATGGGGCGCTCATTTTTCCTCCGATGAGTGCGGGTCCGCCAATCCTTGTTGATGAATGATCAACAGATGAACGGCGAGCAAGCCAATGAGCGACGCCGGCAAAATCAACATGTGCACACCCAGGAATCGTGAGAGCGTCAACGCGCTCACCTCGGAACCGGCGCGGAGAAAATCGCGAATCGCATCGCCGATCACCGGCACCGCCGACGCGATTTCGGTGCCGACCGTCGTCGCCCAAAACGCGCGCTGATCCCAGGGCAACAAGTAGCCGGTGAAACCGAAACCCAGCGTGAGGAACAACAAGCCCATGCCCGCCATCCACGTGATCTCGCGCGGATTCTTGTACGCGCCTTGAACGACGACGCGAATCAAATGCAAAATGCAAAAGACGATCATGAGATTCGCGCCCCACGCATGCACGCTGCGGATCAGCCAACCAAAATTGACCTGGTTCATAATGTAGAGGATGCTGTTATACGCGGCATCCGGCGTCGGTTGATAGTACAGCGAAAGCAGAATGCCCGTGACGGCTTGATTGACAAACAAGAATAGTGTAATGCCGCCCAGATAATAAGTATGGGCGCTCCGTGGAATGACGACATGGAGCGACGTGGCAACCAACGAACGAATCGCCATCCGTTCGTCGAACCATTCAAAGATGGCTTGAATCCATCGTCGCGGAGCAGAGTTCGTCACCTGCATGGCTCACTCCTTCAATTAGGTAAGGCAATTTTCCAAATTGCCCTGCGAACAAAAATGCCTTCGCCGCGCGAAAACGCACCGAAGGCATTCGTAACCATTCGAATGAAATGTGCCTTCGTCGGCACAATACTTTATAAATGAATTTTATCCGATGTTATAGAAACTGTTAAGAGCCGCAAGTCTCAAACATTCGTCCAAACGTATCACACGCGAACAAGTTTGTGATGGATTTGGCGAACCAAACAGAATCCCTGCGAAACGGTTGTCGTTTCGCAGGGATTTCGCTGTGCTTCAAAACATCTGGAGTGCGAGTGGCTCGCTCGCACGGGGCGGGCAAGCAGCTCTCCGCAACACTAAATGAACGACGGTAGAGACACCCTTGCGAGCGTCTCTACCGCGTCAGAGCATCATTGCTCCGCGACCGTGACTATTCATCCTTGCGAAGGTTACCAAACCTTCGCAAGGATAATACCCGCGACCGAATGTTACTCTTCGAGTGTTGTCACATCGCCTTCGGGCAGACCTTGGGCGCGCGCTTTCAACACGCGGCGCATAATTTTGCCGGATCGTGTCTTGGGTAACTTGTCCACAAAGTTGACTTGCTCCGGTCGCGCGATGGGACCGAGGTGCGTGCCAACGTGTTGGCGTAACGCTTCTGACAATTCCGAGGAGGGCGATTGTCCCGCGCGCAGAATCACGTAGGTGTAGATCGCCTGACCTTTGATCTCGTGCGGCAAGCCAATCGCCGCGGCTTCGGCGACCGATGGATGACTGACGAGCGCGCTTTCGATCTCCGCTGTGCCCAGACGATAACCGGACACTTTGATCACATCGTCCACACGACCGATGATCCAGAAATAACCATCGCTATCGCGTTTCGCGGAATCGCCGGTCGTGTACTTGCCCGGATATTTCGACCAGTACTGTTTGACGTAGCGGTCGGGGTCTTTGTAAATCGTACGCAGCATCGCGGGCCATGGTTTCGTGAGCACGAGATAACCTTCTTCGTTATCCTTCGTCGGATTACCCTGCTCGTCCACGATCTCCGCTTCCTGACCAAAGTACGGTCGCGTGCCACTGCCGGGTTTGAGCGGCACGGTCGGCGTCGGCGTAATCATAAACATCCCGGTCTCGGTCTGCCACCACGTGTCCATGATCGGACATTTTTCTTTGCCGATGACGCGATGATACCACTTCCACGCTTCGGGATTGATCGGCTCGCCGACCGACCCGAGCAAACGCAGCGACGACAAATCGTGACGATTGGGCCACGATTCGCCGAAACGCATCAAGCCGCGAATCGCGGTCGGCGCGCAGTACAACACCGAGATGCCGTACTTTTCGATGAGCGACCACCAGCGATTCGGATACGGATACGTCGGCGCGCCTTCGTACATGAACGAGGTCGCGCCGGCAAGCAATGGACCGTAGATGATGTACGAGTGACCGGTCACCCATCCTGGGTCTGCCGCGCACCACCACCGGTCTTCGTCGCGCAAATCGAAAACATTCTTGAGCGTGCTATAAATGCCGACCATGTACCCGCCGTGCACGTGTTGAATCGCTTTCGGTTTGCCGGTCGTGCCCGAGGTGTACAAAATATACAGCGGGTCTTCGGAGTCCATTACTTCAGTCGGACATTTGCCGCTCGCAATCGGGAGTTTCATCAAATCGTGGTACCAATAATCGCGCCCAGATTCCATGCGGACTTCTTGACCGGTGCGTTTAACCACAATGACCGTTTCGACGGTCGGGCATTTTTTGACCGCATCATCCATCGTGCTTTTCAACGGAACGACCTTGCCGTTCATCCAACCGCCATCGGCGGTGATGCACACGCGCGATTCGGAATCTTCGATGCGCCCTTGCAGCGCGTCCACACTAAACCCGCCGTACACGACCGAGTGCACCGCGCCGACCTTGGCGGTCGCCAGCATCGCGATGGCGATCTCGGGAATGCGCGGCATATAAATCGTGACGCGGTCGCCCTTTTTCACGCCCATCGCTTTGAGAACGTTCGCAAATTGATTGACTTCGCGATTGAGCGCATAGTACGAGTACGTTCGCACGTCGCCGGGTTCGCCGACCCAGACCAGCGCGAGTTTGTTACGCACCCAGGATTTCTGGTAGCGGTCAAGGCAGTTGTGGATGATGTTCGTTTTTGCGCCGACAAACCATTTGAAGAACGGCTTGTTGCTGTCGTCCAACACCTTGTCCCACTTTTGGTACCACTCGAGTTGCTCCGCCTCTTTGCCCCAGAACCCTTCCAGGTCTCCTGCCGCGAATTGGGCTAGCGCATCCCAGTCTTTGACGCGCGCGCCGGCGACGACATCGGCAGATGGATAAAAAACTTCACCTTCCATTGAATCTACTCCTCCCCATTAAGGTTTGACCATTGCCGTCGCCGGTAGCGGCAACGATGCCTGCCCCGGCGGCGTCAGCAATGAACGGAAAATGATACGGTAATTAACATTACCCCGCGTGAGCCGACGGCTGGTCGCGCGCCTACGCGGGCGAAAACGCGTGAGCCGACGGCTGGTCGCGCGCCTACGCGGGCGAAAACGCGTCCGCGCAGGCGAACGCCCGGCGGAACGCCTCACAAAGGCGACACTTGCACCGCACTGCGTTTGGTGCAGTGCAGGTGTTTCAATCGCTCTACTATCGCGCGATCTCGGCTTTCATCTCCGCCCACGCGTGTCGCGCGTCTTCGACCGATCCTTCATCTTCAATCGTCGTAATATCGCCCGGATCGCGGTCAAGCGTGACCGCTTTGAGCACGCGGCGCATAATTTTGCCGCTGCGCGTCTTGGGCAACATGTGCACAAAGTTCAGTTCGCCGATCACCGCGACCGGACCGAGTTCGCGGCGCACCGTATCGAGCAAGATGCGCTTGAGTTCCTCCGACGGACTGAACCCTTGCTTGAGCACGACGAACGCGGAGATCACTTCGCCGCGCAATTCTTCCGGACGACCGATGACGCCGGCTTCGGCAATCGCCGGATGCGTCAGGAATGCGCTCTCTACTTCAATCGTGCCGATGCGATGCCCGGCGATCTTGATGATTTCATCCGCGCGCCCGGCGAACCAGACGTACCCATCTTCATCCATCATCGCGGAATCGCCGGAATAGTACACATTCTTGCCGGGAATTTTTTGCCAATAGTCGGCGCCATACCGCGCCGGCTCGCCCCACAGTGCGGGAGTGAGACCGGGAAACGGTCGCGTGATGACCATGATTCCTTTTTCGCCGCGCGGAATTGGTTCGCCTTCCGGCGACACAACCTCAGCTTCAATTCCAGGCAACGGGATTGTAGCAGAGCCGGGCTTGATTGGCAATAGCCCCAAGCCGTACGGATTGCCAAAGATCGGTCCGCCGGTTTCGGTCTGCCACATGTGATCAATCACTGGGATTTTATCTTTGAGGATCGTTTTCTGCAACCACTCCCACGCCGGCGGATTGAGCACCTCGCCCGCGCAAAAGACGCGTTGCAAATAATCGTGATCCACTTTTTGCAGCGGCGCATCGCCGTACCGCATCAACAAACGCACCGCGGTCGGCGAGGTAAAAATGCCGGTCACGCGAAATTCTTCGATGAGCGTCGCCCAATTCGATTCCGGTTTCGGGTAATCGAGCGCGCCTTCAAACGCGACCGTCGTTGCGCCGACAATGAGCGGAGCATACACGATGTAACTGTGCCCAACGATCCAACCGATGTCGGAAGTAGACCACCACACGTCGGTCGGTTTCAAATCGAACACCCACTTTGCCATACTGACAATGTGGACTTGATAACCGCCGTGTGTGTGAATCGCGAGTTTCGGTTTCGCCGTCGTGCCAGATGTTGCGAGGATGAACGCAGGGTCGTTCGATTCCATCGGCTCGTGCGCGCGACTCGCCAAAGGCGCGTCCGCGCGACCCAGGAATTCCGTCCAAGTCAGATCGCGCTCTGGTTTCATCGCCGCCTCGCCGTACCGTTGGAGCACGATGACGTGTTCGACATTGTGTTCGACGCTCGCGAGCGCGTCGTCCACGATGCCTTTGAGCTGAACATTCTTGCCTTTGCGATACGTCACGTCCGCCGTAAACACGAGCTTCGAGCCGCTGGCTTGGATGCGGTCGCCCAACGCTTTCGCGCCGAAACCGGCGAACACGACCGAGTGCATCGCGCCGATGCGGACAATCGCGAGCATGAGCATGATCGCTTCCGGCATCACCGGCATGTACAGCGTGACGCGGTCGCCTTTTTGAATGCCCATCCCGCGCAACGCCGCCGCCAACGTTTCGACTTGACGCAACATCTGCGCGTACGTGAACAGTTGTTTTTCGCCACGCTCGTTGACGTAGATGAGCGCGGTGTGTCCGCCCCAACCGCGCTTGACGTGAAAATCGAGCGCGTTGTACGCGAGGTTCGTTTGCCCGCCGATGAACCATTTGAACGTCGGCGGCGTCCACTCGAACACCCGATCCCAGCGCCGAAACCAGGGTAGTTGATCTGCCGCGCGTCCCCAGAATGCTTCGGGGTCGTTGCGCGCATCTTCGATCCATCGGCGAACAGTTGGGTTGATTGGATTCATCGGCGAGTCCTCCGAAAAAACCGGCTAGGATTCAAATCCGATCACGCGGATCAAATCCTAGCCGAGATTCACATCGTGCGCCGTAGATTATTTTCCTGAAGTCGCCGCCCTGCTCGCCGTTTCATGTTGCATCGCAGTAGAGGACGCGGCGTCTTCGATGTCTACCTGATTCGTCTCTTTGACGAACAGCATCCCAACGACAAAGCAGATGCCCGCAATCGCCATCGGATACCACAAACCAGCAAAGTTGTTGCCGGTGCTTTGCAGCATACTCAATCCGATGATGGGCACCATGCCACCGAACACGCCGTTACCGATGTGGTACGGGAGTGACATGGAGGTGTAGCGAATCTTGGTTGGGAACAATTCAACGAGGAACGCCGCGATGGGCGCATACGCCATGGTGACATAGACGACCTGAAGAAACACAAGGAACGCCAACATCGGCGGGTTGTAACCCTGGTAGGCGAACAAAAAGTACTGTTTCGGATCAGCCGGCGCAAAAGCTGCCATCGCACCATAGATCGGGTACCAGGTGAGAACGGCGAGCGCCATGCCTGCCATCATAATCGGCTTGCGACCAATTTTGTCGGACAGCCAACCGAAGAGAATGAACAGCGGAGTCGCCGCCAACAACGCCACGCCGATGATCATGTTCGAATCAACGAGCGTGACCTTGAAGATGGTCTGCAAATAGAACAGCGCGTAGAATTGACCGGTGTACCACACGACGCCCTGACCCATCGTCGCGCCGAAGAGCGCCAAGAGCACCCACCGCAAGTTGTAGGGATTGCCAAAGGATTCGACGATGGGATTCTTGGAGGTCTTTTTGGTATCTTTCAAGCGTTGGAACAACGGAGATTCGCGCAACGAAATGCGGATCCACAACGAGAGCATGACGAGGACGATCGAGAGAAGGAACGGGACGCGCCAACCCTGGAAGTACGCTGTGGCAAATGCGCCTTTGCCGGCGAACCAGTCTTCACCACCAAACGAGCGCGTGCCCAGGATGACAAAGAGGGAAGCGAACAAACCAATGGTTGCCGTCGT
The DNA here is from genome assembly GCA_016219275.1 of Chloroflexota bacterium. Classification (NCBI taxonomy): domain Bacteria; kingdom Bacillati; phylum Chloroflexota; species Chloroflexota bacterium. The sequence goes on along the minus strand of JACRBM010000009.1, from coordinate 2,172 downwards.
TTGAATCCACGAGGTGTACAAACCGCGCTTGCCGTGCGGGGTGTGCTCGGCGATGTAAGTTGCCGCGCCGCCGTACTCACCGCCCAACGCCAAACCTTGCAGGATACGCAAGATGATCAAGATGATGCCTGCCAGATCACCAATCACATCGCGCGTGGGAAGTAAGCCGACCGCAAACGTGCAGAGACCCATCAAGGACATGGTGACCAAAAAGGTGTACTTGCGACCGATGAGGTCGCCCACGCGACCGAACACGATCGCGCCAAAGGGACGCACGATAAAGCCAACCGCAAACGCCGCCAACCAAGCGATCATATCGCCGATGGGCGTACCGGTTTGATAAAACTTGGACGCGATGACGGCAGACAAACTGCCAAAGATGTAAAAGTCGTACCATTCGACCAACGTACCAGCCGACGAAGCGAAAATAACTCGCGTGATGTTCCACTTGGACGTCGTGGATTGAGTTGCCTGTGCCATACTAACTCCTTCCTGAGTTTTGCCGCCCATCATGAGCGGTTGGGTAAAGACTGATAAATCCGACGACAGCACAATGCAAATTTACGGATGGATGTCTGGGTTGAACTGGGCACACCTCCTTAAACGAATCTATCTGAATGAACGCTACCCCTTGGCGCGAATCAACAAAACCGGAATCTTGGAATTTCGCACGACGCGATCAGCCACACTGCCGAGCAACCAACGCGCGGGTCCGGTGCGTCCATGCGTGGACATCGCAATCACATCAGCTTGCGCTTCTTCCGCGGATATCAGAATGACCTCCGCGACCGGACCGTCGCGTAAAAGAACCGAAACGTGGAATCCTTCCGACCTGAGTTGCTCTTGAATCTCGGACATGTACTTTTTGCTGCGCTGTTGTTGTTCTTCCACGACACTCGCCGCTAGTCCAGGATCCGCAAAAAGATAATCCATTCCTGGGTTGGATGCCACGTTCAGCAAAATAAGTTCCGCGCCTTCCGAGTACGCTAATGCCTTGGCGTGAGGCAAAACCCCTTCAGCAATTTTCGATCCATCCAATGGCACCAAGATTTTGCGGTACATCTTTGTTGCTCCGTGCGCCAAATGCAAACCGACCAGCGCGTCGAAAAACGACGCTGGTCGGTGTCAGCGACAAACAAACGATATTCCGATTCCCCTCATCAGGCACAAGCCAGAACGCATTGGCATTTCGAGTCTGCCCTCCATCGGGCGAGAACAACGACGTTCAATTCAAACGAAATCAAATTTCTGCTTCGACGGCTATAATCGCAAGGGGAGCGTACCATACAATTATAAGGAGGAAATAAACTGAGGAAAATAATTCAGTGAGGTTTGTGTAAGGTTTGTGTAAAAAAATCCAACCGTATCAGGTTTGGGGGCGAATGGGTCAACCAACACAACAGAAAAATTTAGGACGCGGATGAACGCGGATGGACGCGGATTTTTTTAAATCTGCATAAAACGGAAAAGGAAATGCCAACGTGCGGGTGGCTACTGCGCGTTATACCTGGCTTGCACCCACTACACCGCGAGTTCCGTACGCGAGCGCGTGCCGGTTTTGACAAAGACCCTGGTCAAGATGTTCTTGACGGTCTTGTCACTGATGGTAAGTTGGTAGGCAATTTCCTTTTTAGCGGGTCGGGTACGGTTCGCCCAAGTTCTGAAGAAGTGACGGTAAACCTGGAATGAACGCATTGCCATTTACCCAATATCCAAACTCTCGCGGACGAATGTAAACGAGAATTCCATAGTCCCTGACTATATAGTCTCTGAGAGGAAAATCCATCCTCGAACCTGAAGTCAAATTAATGGCGAGAGAGCCGTTTTCTGCGCCTGTATCATGGTTATCTATATGCCATTCGACCTGATTGAATAGTGATACGATTCTTTGGATGTCTTCCTCCCCGCACCACGTTTCATTGCCAATACTGATACTTACCACACTATTTGGCTGGAGTGTTTTGAAGAACACATAGTCTTCAGCTTTGTAATACAACGAGATTCCAAAGAAAGATACCCAAACAAACGTAATTACGCAGTACCGCAAAACTCACTTTTTGACTAAACAGGGTTCTCATGCACACTGTCTCTATCCTACCAAAGAAAGAGCAGCGCATGAGAACCCCAAAGACATTATACCATACGACGCCGACGATATATCCCTGTGAATTG
>JACRBM010000008.1 GCA_016219275.1 Chloroflexota bacterium | reverse complement strand
GGTGTCTTCCCATGGCTGCTCCGTGATGTAGTCGGTCAATCCTTTCATGGCGAACCTCCCGGCAACGAGCGTTTGCCGGTATCTTCGCCAGGAAACAGTACTATGTCAAGCGGGTGTCGGAGAAACCCGCAGATACGGTATTTCGGTAATTTCGCGCCTAGAAAATGATCGCCCCCCCCAAATCACGGCAAATGCTCCAGCTGTTGCAAAACGTCGAGCGTCGCGTTGACGATTTGTTCTTGCTGTTGCTCGCGCGCGAGGGTTGCCGCGCCGTCGCCAGACTGCGCGCCGTACCAGCCAAACTGCGCGTGATTGCCGCCTTCAATCGCGATGAATTTCGTCGCGGCAGGGAGGCGCGTCCGCGCGCCCAGGATTTTGTCCGGCGTCGCGAGCGTATCGTTCGTTCCATAGATTGACGCGGCGATCAAATTCCGCCGCGACAGATCGTTGTTGTCGGCGGGATAAGATGCCCAGAGCACCAAGCCACGCACGCCCTCATTTTTGCCAACGTAATTCGCAGCGGCGGTACCGCCGAGCGAATGCCCGGCGAGCGCCCATTGCCGCACCTTGGGAAAAAAAGGTGTGACTTGTTTCGCGCGCTCTTCGCCGAACAACGCGAGGTTGAACAGCATCGGCGTGATGACGACGACGTACCCCTTTGACGCGATCGCGCGCGCGGTGGGAGCGTACGCGCGCGCATCTACGAGCGCGCCCGGATAAATGATCAAACCGACGGTCGGCTCTTTGCTGCGCGGACGAAAAATCCACCAGGGTTCATGCGCGACCGAAACTTGGTTATCCGATCCGAGCGCGTCGAGCGCGTGCGGCATCGGTTGCGCGGGGAAACTCGTGAACGCGACAAAACCGAGCGCGGCGACCGCCAGCGCGCCAATGATCGCGACGATGATTTGATCAATGCGACGCATGTTGATTTACTCGCTCACTCGTGGCGTCGAACGCGTTTGTTTAACTGTTCCCTTTACTTCCACACAAACGTGCGCGATTCACTCGGCGGGCTGGACGCATAGAGTTGCGCCGGCGAAACCGGTCCGCGCGCGCTCGGCGTGGCTTGGCTGACGATGACGACGTACCAGGATAATCGTGCGTCCTCGATGTTTGCGCCGGGATAGTAGATTGCTGGGTCGAGCTTGGCGCTGTTGCCTTGGCGAATGCTCAATGAAGGCAGAGTTTTCTTTTGTCCATTCACAATCGAAGTGAGATGCACGACGTAGAATTCGTTTGACTTGAGCGTTGCCGACGCCAGCCATTCAAGCGTGGGAATATCTTTGTTGCTACGAAAGATGAAATTGTCGGGGGGCCATTTCAAGTTCGGCGCGGCGTACGCGAATTGCGCGGTCGGCGTCGCGGTGGTTGCCGCAATCGGCGCGACGGTTGCCGTCGGAGTCCACGCGCCGACCGGCACAATGAGCGCTTGCCCTACGCTAAGAAAACTGCTGTCGAGTTGATTCGCGATGCGGATCGCGTCCACCGTGGTGCTGAACGTCGCGGCAATCGTGATAAGCGTATCGCCGCGTTGCACGATATAAGTAAACACCCCCGGCGTTGCGTCGGAGGACGCCGCGCTCGGGGGTGATTCGAGTGAAAGAGGAGTTGGGGTGCCTGCCGGTACCAAAGGCGCACGCGTGCCGGGCGGCGGCGTTGGCGTCGGCAGGGGAATGACCAATTCGTCGCCCACGCGAATCGTTTCGTTCTTCATGCTATTCGCCGTCATGATCGCTTGGATGGATACTTTGTATTTCGCGGCGATGTCGCTGAGCGTGTCGCCTGATTTTACTTTGTATCGAACCGCGATAATGGTCGGTGTGACACTGGGTGTGGGCGCCGCGAGCGTGACGGGGATAAACGTGATCGGCGGCGTCAACGCGCGCGTACGCGTCGGCGTGGGCGGCGCGGCGGCAAAAAAGCGCGCAGGACCACCGAGCAGGAAAAAGAGAACGGAGCACACGACGAGCACGAGCAGAATGATGCCGGCGACCATAATCCATGGCGACACTGCCTCGGTCGTCTGTTCGCCGAGGTGTGCGGGGACGCGCTGCACCATGCGTTCGACGCGCCAGGATTCATTTTTGCCGCCGGGCCGCGAAGGCGGCGTTGGGCGATCAGGAGTCATAACGTATTGTGCCTCAACCGGTTCTCGCGTTTTGTAAGTGAATACTTTCGTTGGTCATTATAACAAACCTTGCGTGATTTGCCAATAGCGCGCAAGTTCAACGCTAAAAGCGAAAAGCCGAAAATTCAACTCTTTACAAAGTTGATGAGCGCGAGTGCGATCAAAAGACTAATGCCGGAAATCAGCGCGCCAACTTGACGAACGAGCGTGTCCTCGAAGCGAATCTTTACAACGTGTGACCCAGTGGGCACACGCGCGCGAATCAATCCTTGCTCACCGTACGGTTCGATCGCGAGGGGCTGACCGTCGAGCGTTGCGACCCAGCCGGGAAAATAGCGCGTGTAGAACAGCACGTCTGCCGGCGCGTGCGCGTCCACGCGCGCCTCTACCGACTGTCCGCCGTACCGCAGCGTTTCGACATTCGCATTGTCGTCGAGCGCGAGCGCGCGCGTCAGTTTTTCGCCGGCGAGGTACTGCGCGACGAGCGGCGAATCCTGGGGACGATTGCTCACCCAAATCGTGTCGCCGAGCAATTCACGATCCTTGACCTCGAATGCCATTTGCGTTTGATAGTTGAACACGGCTTCTGTGTGCTGTGGCAACGTGTACGAAAAATTCGCGATGACGAAAAGCAGACAGAGCGCGAGCGCGGAGACCAACGCGCGTGATTCATCGAGCGCAAGGAATGCCGCGCCGGACAAAAACGCGAGCGGGCACGCGACGATAATTAGCAACCGCCACGGAAATTGCGCGAACGCGACAATCGCGGCGAAGGGTTCCCACACCGGCGCGGAGATCGGCAACATCGCGAATACCAAAACGAGGAGAACAATCGCGAAGAACGCGGTGTGCGCGATGTCGGTGTGCCGAATGCGCCACAGCGCAACGAGCGTGAGCAAGACCGGGATCAAGCCAAGTTGAAGCGAGAATTGATCGTTGCCGTTTTCGCCGGCATAACCATAACCCCAGAACGGCGAAAATAGTTGCGATACGTTCAAGAAATGTTTGCGATAGTTGAAAAATCCGCCGATGAGCGGATCGCTCGTCAGATACTTTTGCTCGAACAAGATTGGCAACATGAAGATCGCGGCAAGCCCGAGCGCGAGCGCGATGGCGAGCGACGCGAATAGCGAATAGCGAATGGCGACTAGCGAATGGCGCGTGCGGATAAGCAAGAACAAAAGGTACGCGCCGACAATGGGTGTGACGAAAACGGTAGTCTGCACGTGCGAAAGCAGGATGCCGGCGTAACTCAGCGCGGCGAACGCGAGGTTCCGTCCGTTCGGTTCGGAGGCGAGCCGGTGGAATGCCCAGAAAATCAACGGTGGGAATACGAACGCGATGAGTTCGGCTTGCGCGCCGCGCACGTAAAGATCCGCGAGATGGTACGGCACGTAGACGTACGCGACCGCGGCAACGAGCGCGGCGTTTTTATTTCCGAGCGCGCGCGCCGCAAAGAGGTACATCGTGATCGCGGAAAAAAATACGGCGAGTCCGTCCACGATTTTGACCGCGCTCACCAAATCGAAGCCGACCAGATGAAACGCTTCGCCGACGAAAAACGGCAGCGGCGCGAGAATCAGCCAGAGCGGATAGCCGTAGCCGAACACCATATCGGCTGCCCAGCGTGGAAACCACGCGCCGTCGCGCATGGACATATCGAACATTTGCAAAAAGTACACCGAGTGACGCGCGTCGTGCGCCTGGATGAAATAGCCGGGCGCGGTGAGCGGCATCAACGCGAACGCGGAGAAAGCGAGAAGAATTATGAAGGATGAAGGATGAAGGATGAAGGATGAAGGACTCTGGTGTGAATTAGTTTTCATCCTTCATCCTTCCGCTTTCATCCTTTGCCGACTCAAAACATCCCACAGCAAAATACCCAGCGCGATCAAAATGCTGACGGCAGAGAGCCATGTGCCAATCACGCGCGGAAGCGAATCCTCGAAACGTAGAATCAGCCAGTAACGACCTTTGGGCACGCGTACTTGAATGCGACCCAGCTCGCCGACTTGAGTGATGGGCAACTCGCGCACGATCTCGTCGCTGTGCTCCGGCGTGAGGTACGCGCGCCAACCCGGATAGTAAAATGTGTTGAAGGTCAGCGGCAATCCGTCTACCTGCGAATCGAAAAAGACGCGTTCGCCGTTCGCGCGCACGCCCTTGCCGGCTTGGTCAACACCGAGCCAAATTTCGTCGGGGTTGATGTCGGTGAAATCAATCTTCGATTTGACGCGCTTACCCGCGAAATAAACGTCCGCGATGGGCGACCAGTCCGGAATTTCCTTCACCCACGCGGTCGAGCCGGTCATTTCGCCGGCGCTCTGCTGGAAACGGAACAGACCCAGGATGCTGACCGGTCCCTCTTTCGGTTCGAGGATCATCTGCGCTTGTAAGTACGGGAACGAACCCAGGATGATCAACGCGCCGAGCAAAAGGGTTGGCAGAGTTGCATCACGCGCCTCGTCTGCTTCGTGCGCGACAATGATCGCGCCAGCGAGAATCGCGAGCGGCACGGTCGTCAGGGTGAGCAAGCGCCACGGGAATTGCGCGAACGATAGAATCGGGCGCAGGATTTGCCATAACGGCGCGGAGATGCCCAGCATCAAAAATGCGATCACGCCAGCCATGACCGCGAAGAAAATCCAAAAGCGGCGCGAGTTGCCGGGGTTTTGCGCGATGGCGATGAACGCAAAAATTGCGAACAGAACCGGCGTGACGCCCAGTTGGAACGACATAGCGTCGTAGGGACCTGGGTTGCTGATGCCGAAACCCCAGGTCGGCGCGAACAATTGGAAAAAGTACGCAAAGTGCTTCGAGTAATCGTAGTAATTGCCGAGCCATTGATCGGTGCGGACGTACTGGTATTCGAGCGCGGCGGGAATCAGAAAAATCGCAACGATGCCGACGCCGAGAACAAGTGCGCCGATAGGTGGCAGACCCAGTATCATAAAATCGCGGAATCGTGTGCGGAGTGCGGCGACGGGAATCTTGACCAGCATCAGGAACAAGACCCAGGTGCCGAGCACGACCGTGAACATGAGCGCGATGCCATTGTGTGAAAACATCATCGCGGCGTACGCCAGCGCGGTGGCGACCACCGCCGTGACGCGCGGGCGTTCAATCGTGTCGTAAAAGCCCCATAGTGTCAGCGGCAGAAAAATCAGTGTGACCGATTCGGCGAGTGCGGCGCGCACGTAAATGTCCGCGATGTGGTAGGGGATGTAGATGTATGCGATCCCGGACACGAATGCCGCGCGGCTCGACCCAGTGAGTCGTTTGACAAAACCGAACATCGCCGCGCCGGAAAATAGAATGGCGAGCGCGAAAGTGATCTTGGTCGCAGTGACGAAATCAAAGCCGAGCAGATGCAACGATTCGCTCGCGTACAACGCGCCCGGCGCGTAAATGTTGAACATCGGATAGCCGTAGCCGAACGTGTAATCGGGCGCCCAGCGCGGATAAAAGATACCATCTTGGATCGAGCGGTCGAACTCGAACAAAAAGTACACCGAGTGCCGCCCATCGTGCGCGCCCCAAAAATAGCCGGGCGCGGTGAGCGGCGCGATGGCGAAGATCGAGCAAAGTAAAAGTAGAATCAGATATGGATCAATACGTTTCATTCGAAATCTAAAACGCGATGTGTGATGCGTTATTTGCTCGGCGCAAGTTGATCGCTGACGATGGGTTCCGGATCGCCGGGACGCGGCAGAGTGAGATGATCCGCGCCGCGTTCAGTCAGCGCGCGTTCGCCGGTCGCGGGCTTGTAGATTCCTAGTTCGAGATGAAATCCTTCGTCAGGTCCGTCCACGTCAATTTGAACCTTGTGCAGATCGAAAATTACTTCGCCGGGCATCCACTTGATCATCGGCAACGCGCCATTCTGGGGTTTGTTGTCCGATTGCCCGTATCGCTCGCCGTTTTCGTGGACCGCGTGAACGAATACGTTGTAATCGGTGTAGACCGGACGCAGTGCTTGCCAGGTCAAGTACACGCGCAACGTCGCGCCGTGCCGCAATGGTCCGACGATGCGATAATCCAAGAGCGCGACCTCGTCATTGAATATCGCGATGGGCGGACGCGTCGGTCTGGCGTCGAGAAAGCGCGGCGCGAGATAGCTGTAACTCGCGATGACTGGCAGCGCGATAAAAAATGCGAGCATTGCCGGACGCGTGAGCCGCGCGTCAAATTCGATTGCCGACCCGGCGATGAACGCGAGCGCAAGCCCGACGAACGCGAGCAGTTGCCACGGATACTCTACGAACACACCCAGCCCGCGCCACAGCGGCGATGTGATCTCGAAAGTGAGTAGCGTCAACACCATCGCGCCTGCGAGAAAAATAATCACAATATGCCGTAGGGAACGTTCGCCGGAGCGTTCCACATCGTTGCGTTCCTCATTCGCGCGTTCCTGCCACGCCAACGCGATCGCGACAATCGCGAGTCCCATCGGCACGACGCCGAGTTGAAACGGAAATTGATCGAGGAAATTGCCGGTGCTCGCGCCGAATCCCCACAGCGCGGAGAACAATTGAAATGGCAAAACAAAATTCGCGTTGAATCCATCGCGCGCGATGTGCGCGCCGTAACGCAGAATCGTGGGCGCGAACAGGATTGCGCCAAGCGCGAGTCCACCCAGGATTGCGAATAGCGAATGGCGAATGCCAGATCGCCCGCGTATTGCAAGGACGATGGAGAACGCGACGGGTGCGAACAAGATTGCCATTCCAGGTTGAATCAGGACGAACGTGGCGAACGTCAAGAGCGGCGCGACAAAATTGCGAATTGCAAATTTCTGTTGACTGTTGACTGTTGACTGTTGACTGACCAGAGCAAGCAGTACTAGTGGAAACCACATCCACGCGACCGATTCGGCGAACGCGCCGCGCACGTACACGGTTGCGATGTGGTACGGCAGATACACGTACACGGTCGTGGCGAGGAGCGCGCCCGCGTCACTCAAGAATCGGCGCGCGAACGCGAACATCGCCAGCCCACTGCCGACCCACGCGAGCGCGTACACGAGTTTGATCGCGTCGAGATAACTGAACCCGACGCGATGCAAGATCAGCGCGACGACGTATGGCAACGCGCCTTCAGTGCGAAACAGATCGAATGCGCTGCCTAACGTCGGCGCCCAGTTGAAAAACTGAAACGGACGTTGATCGAGGTCAATCAGATTATAGTAGGCGAGCAAGCCAGTGTGGGATTGAAACGCGCCGGGGTATTCCAACGGCGCGACGGCAAACACCGTGAGGAGAACCGCGAGCAGCGGATATGCTTTCGCAAATTTCACGGCGCGATTATAGCATTATTGAGTGGGAATGCAAAAACATAGCCCTCCTCTTGATAAAGGAGGGGAGGGTGGGGTGTGTGCACAATTTACAGCGCGACCTGGCGCACATCCATGATCGTGGGCAACGCGCGCAACTCGCTCAACACATCGTCGCCGACCGGCGAATCAATGTTGATGTACGACACAGCGGTGCCGCCTGGCGCATTGCGCGCCATGCGCCACTCGGCGATGTTGATCGCGTGGTTCGCGAGAATCGTGCCGACCTTGCCGACGACGCCCGGCACATCGTGGTTCACCGTGAACAGCGCGCGCCCGGCTAACGGCGCGTCGAGACGATAATCGTCCATTAACACGATGCGCGGTTGATGGTGCAAAAACAGCGCGCCGCCGATGAGCCGCGTTTCGTGCGGCGATGAGACGCGGCACAGAATCACGTTCGAGTAATCTTCGGCGGCGGGATGACGTGTTTGCGAAACCAGGATGCCGCGCTCGTCCGCGAGGCGCGGCGCGTTCACATAGTTGACCGCGTCGCTCAGAATCGGTTGGAGCAATCCTTTGAGCAACGCGACGGTCAATGGCTTGATCAATTTCTCGACCGCTTCACCGCGACACTCGACCTCGACGCGTTCGATGCGCCCGTGCATCAACTGCATGTGAATCGTCCCGATGCGTTCGGCGAGCGTCATGTACGGTTGAATCGAGCGATAGTCTATGCCTTCCGCGAATGGCAGATTCACGACGTTCGCGTAATTCGTTCCGCGCAACGCATCCAACACTTGATTGACGATTTGCACCGCGACGTTGCGTTGCGCTTCGACCGTGTTCGCGCCAATGTGCGGCGTCGCGACGACGGAATCGAGCGCCAACAATTTCTTTAACAACTCGGTGCGCGGTGGTTCGACCGAGTACACGTCAATTGCCGCGCCGCCGATTTTGCCGGCAACGAGACCATCGTACAACGCTTGTTCGTCAATCACGCCGCCGCGCGCGCAGTTGATCAGCCGCACGCCTGGCTTCATCTTGGCGATTTGTTCCGCGCCGATCATCGCGCGCGTTTCATCGGTCAGCGGTGTGTGTAACGTGATGAGGTCCGACTCGCGCAACAATTCGTCGAGGTCGCCGACGAGATGCACGCGCAACCGCTCGGCGATCTCTTCGGGGATGTACGGATCGTACGCGAGCACGCGCATGCCGAATGCCAGGCAGCGCGTCGCGACGCGCGAGCCGATGCGACCCAGCCCGATGATGCCGATGGTGTGGTCAGCCAGTTGCATGCCCATGAATTTACTGCGCGTCCACTCGCCGCGTTTGATGGACTGGTCTGCCCAGGGCACGCGGCGAAACAACGCGAGCATCAGCGCCATCGTCAGTTCGGTCGCCGCGAGCATGTTCGCTTCTGGTGTATTCATCACGAGAATGCCGCGCAAAGTCGCCGCGTCAATGTCCACATTGTCCATACCGACGCCGGCGCGTCCGGCAATCTTGAGTTGGCGCGCGGCTTGGAATGATGCCGCGTCGAGCGGCGTGCCCGAGCGCGTGATGATCGCGTCGTATTCGCCGATCAGCTCGATCAGTTTTTGACGATCAGGTAATTTTACGACATCGTACTGAACATCGGACGCCTTGTCGAGAATTGCCAACCCCGCCGGTCCCAGGTCATCGGTGATAAGAATGCGGTGCATATAATTCCTCCGGATTACTGTGGTGCGGACGGCTCGTCCGCACTGGCGGGCAAGCCGCCCGCCTCCACATTAAAATTCATCTATCGAAGCGAGCAATAGCTCTAGGTCAGCCATGTGAATCTCGCCCATGTGCGCGATGCGAAACGTGCTGTGCTTGAGTTTGCCGTAGCCGTCCGAAATTTGCATGCCCCGGTCGCGCAAATGCGCGTTGAGCGATTTCAGATTCACGTTGCGCGTGTTCTTGATGCACGTGACGGTTGGTGAACGATAACCGGCTTGCGCGAACAAATCGAAATTCTGCGCCGCCCAGGTCTGCACGCGATTCGCCATCTGCGCGTGACGCGCATAGCGCGCAGACAATCCTTCCGCGAGAATCCGGTCGAGTGCGACATCGAGCGCCCACATCAACGAAATTGCCGGCGTCGAGGGCGTTTGATTCTTGAGCAAATGTTCCTCGAGTTCGACGAAATCGAAATACAATCCGCGATTTGAAACGCCACGCGCCTTGTCCAACGCGCGATCCGAGACCGCCGCAAACGCGAGACCAGGCGGCACGGCGAGACATTTTTGCGACGAGGTGAACAGCACGTCCAAGCCCCACGCGTCGAAATCAATTTCAACGCCGCCGAGCGAAGATACGGCGTCCACGAGAAGCAACACGTCGGGGAAACGTTCGCGCACGCGCGCGGCGATCTCGCGCAGCGGACTGGCGACGCCGGTGCTCGTTTCGTTGTGGACGATGGCGACCGCGTCGAAATTATCTTGCGCGAGTGCGGACTCGACCAGCTCCGGCAGAATCCCATTGCCCCATTCCACATCGAGGCGTGTCGCGTTTTTGCCGTTCGCCAGCGCGACCTCGTACCAACGTTCTGCGAACGCGCCGTTGACACAGCACAACACTCGCCGCGCGACGCAGTTTCGCAGCGCGGCTTCTTGCAAGCCGGTGCCAGAGGAGGTCGAAATGTACACGCGACGCGTCGTCGTAAAAACCAGGCGCAATTTCGGTTGCAGACGCGCGAACAAGGTTTGGAAGTCCGCTCCGCGATGACCGATCATCGGTTGCGCTTGTGCGGCGCGCACACTTGCGTCAACGTCGGTCGGACCTGGGATGAACAGTTGCGCCATGGCTAGACCTTTCTGAACAGAACCTGGGATTGGGCGATATCGTCCAGCCCTTGTTGCAAAATCGTTTCGTGTTCTGTGCCGATCAATTGTTGCGCGGTCACGTGCGACAAGGCGAGCGGAACAATCGCGGCGAGGCGTGGGGCTTGGACGAATACTTCGGCTTGAGTTGCGACGCGTTCGCGGCGCACGACTCCGCCAAAGCCGACGAACAGTTTCACCGCGTCGCGCGCTTCGAGGTCGGTGACGCCATCGCCGACGAGCATCGTTTCGGCGATGCCGTTCGCGATCTTGGCAATGACCGACCGTTTGCCGTTCGTTTCGCTCAACGGCGTCGGCGCAAACGCGAGATAACGTTCGTCCGGATTGCCAGCGTAGCGATGTTGATCGTACTGCCACCAATGTCCGGCGAGTTGGTCGAAGACAACGGGAACCGCGTGGACATTCTGCGCGGATAAACCCAACGCGCGCGCAAAGGTTTCGACCGCCGGCAACAGTCCGCCGCTGACGATGTGAACCGGGCATCCCGCCGCGCGTAACGCGGCGATGACGGGACGCGCGTCGGGGAGGAGATGGTCTTGATACGCGCGTGCGATGTGTTTGAGATCGGCGCGCGTGGGTTGGAGGAGACGCAACCGTTCGGCGAACACGTCTTCGAATTTGAGTTCGCCATCCATTGCGCGGCGCGTCAAATTGGCGATGTGCTCGAATTGTCCTTTGAGGCGCGCGAGTTCGTCAATGCCTTCGATAGCGGTCAGCGTGCTATCGCAATCGAAACAAACGATGCGAAATGATTTGGCGGGTGGATGGAAATTCATCGAACTGCTCTCCGGCGTACGAGAAATTGAATCTCCTGGAGCGCAGTCCATTGAATAGCGACAAGCTAGAGGGGTAGCAACGCGCCAGGATTTTCAAGGCGTCGTTGCCAAGCCGCGCAGAGGAAAAAATGACGCGGCTATTGAAAATTGATGGGCGCTATTATAACATCAGAAGCGGAGAATACAAAAAAGAGGAGGAGCCATTCAAGCTATTGCGAGTTTGGGCGACCGTGGCATTTGATCCCAAGTACGTCCTTGCAAGATTCGTCCCGCGCGTTTCTTGCGAACGCCGCCCCATTGTTTGAATAAGAAGGGAACACGATTTCTTCGACAACCGATTCATGGTTCATTTATCCGCGAATTACGCGAATCTTCGCTAATTATTTCTTCTTATTCGCGTTATTCGCGGACAGATTTGTTTTTTCATCGGCGTAAATGAGGATTGGCTGAGTAGTTACAATTTTGGACTCATCGGTTTCTGTGAGGACACGCCCAATCAATCCTAGGACCAATGGTAATCCAAAGACCAACTACAGATGTAGTTGGAAGTAGGTCACATCCCGCGAATCAATCCACCCGGCTGGCACGTGCGACAAAAATTCGTGATGCGTTGATTCGCGCCGACGAGCGAAATCGGCGAGCCGCAACGCGGACACGGCGCGCCCGCTTTCATGTGTACCGCGAGAAAATCGCGCGGTTCCAAATGAATCTGCTCGCCCATCCCCGCGCGCACCTTTTCGATGGCGTCGCGCAGTGTTGCGCGCATCGCGTCGTACAGCCGCGCGATTTCTTCTTCTGACAATGTTGTGCGTTTGCGGTACGGATGCAGACGCGCCGCCCACAAAATTTCGTCCGCGTACGCGTTCCCAACCCCCGCGATAAAATCGGCGCGTGTCAAAACGCCCTTGATCTCGCCGCGATATTTTTGCAAGCGCGCGCGAAAATCCTCGCGTGAAATCTCCAGTGCTTCTGGTCCCATCCCCGCGAAATCCGGAACCTGGGCGAGATCGCGTGTGAGATATACCTGCCCCATTACTTTTTGATCCACGTACCGCAATTCATCTCCGCTCGACAATGTGAAAACAAAGTGAGTCTTGGCGTGTCGCTTGTCGCTGGGTACGGCGAGTTGCAATCGTCCAGCCAATTTTGGATTGACGACGAGATGCAACGGCGCATCATCGCGCGCGAGCGCAAAGACGAGAAACTTGCCGCGCCGCGTGATCGCGTTGATCCTCATGCCGGCGAGCGACTCGACGAAACCAGCGTGCGTCAAATCGCGCACGACAATCGCGCCGCCCGCCGGCAAAACCTGCACCGCGTCAATCGTCGTTCCCGCCACGCGGCGCGTGAGCACTTGTTGTACGACTTCCAGTTCGGGTAGTTCGGGCATTGCGCTAGTTTCCCAATTCGATAAACACGGGCGTCGTGTCGAGCGTCAACGTGACCACGCCGTTGACCGCATTCATCGTTTCGATTTGCGCCGCGCTGACGCCGATCTCTGTGATCGTGTGCGTCACCCGCGCGCGCGTCGCGTTGATCGGTATAGTCGCGCGCGTCATCGGCGCGGTCTCGCCGGGAAAATAGATGCGCCCTGGTTCGTGCCACGCGACGATGACCGGCTTGCCTCGCGCGATGAAGCGGTACGCGACAACACCTTGCCCGGCGTTCACTCGTTCGGTGGACGAGGCGTCGCTCAATTTATCAATCGTCTGCTTGAGCGCGTGATACGCCGGGCGAGGCGCGCCGGGTTTCCATTGCGGTCCCATTTGCGCTTCGATCATGCCCATGAAAAACCAATCGCTCGTCACGCGCGGCATTTGCAACAACGCGATATCCGCGAGCGCCCACACATTCATGCCGACATATCCGGCGTGCCGCGCCGCCGCGAATTTCTTGACGAGCGCCTTGGCGTGCTCGGCGCGAAACCATCGCATCGCCGCATCGTGATCGCGCGCGTTCGCATCCTTCATCGCTTCGAGCAACGCAACGACGCGTAACGCGTCGTTCGCGCGAATCGGCGCAAAAGTGAGGTAATCGGCGTCCATCGCGTTCGTCGTCAAGCCGCGCGGATTCTGCGTCCAGATAAATTGCGAAATGCCCATCGCATCGCCGATGAAGACCGGTTTGACGTAGCCGTGCTTGCTCATCTCGCCGCGCAACCACGCGATGGTCGCGTCGAGTTCGGTGTAATCGCCGAGCGCGTGAATTTCGACGACATCGAACAACTCTGGACGCGCGAGCAGTTTTTGCGTTTCGACGATGGGATGACGGAACGTGCGATTGACGCGCGCGCGTTGCGCGATTTCGTTCGCGTTCGGATTCGCGTCGAACACGTCAATCATCATCAGGGGCACGAGCCACACGCGCGCGGCAGGGTTCGCGCGTTTGATCGCGCGCTGTGCGATCGTCAAGAGTTGCAAGTACTCGTCGGTCGTGCCCGGGAAAAATTCGGTCCACTCGCGCTCGACCACGTAATCGAGAATCGGATAGCGCAACCCCGGCATATCGCGGTCGCCATCGCGGTCGTACCGCTCGACGAGGTTAAACATGTACGCTTCGTAATCGTCGAGGAATTGCGCGTCGGGAAAATAATTTTTCGGTTTGGACGATGCCCACTCGTTCCACGCCGTCGTGTAAATCTGAATCTGGTCGAAACCGGCGGACTGGTATTCGGCGATCAACGGGTCAACCTTGTCCCAACGATAGATGTGTTGATCCGCCGCGCGCGGCGCGTTCGGTTCCAGTTCGCGCCAGCCGAACGTTTCGGCGGCGGTGCGCGTGGAGCGCGCGCCGGTCTGCGCGAACGTTTGCGCGAGTCCCGGCAGAATATACTCGACGCCAAATGCAAACGCCGTGCTTGATGCGCGCGTCGCGCTCGGCGATGTTGCCGGCGGCGATGCTGGACGCGCGGTGGGCGCGCGCGTCTCATTCGGCGATGTTGCCGGCGGACGCACAGTCGGTACGCTCGTCTCGATTGACAATGTTGTCGGTGGAGATGTGGGAGGCGCGGTCGGCGTCGTCTGTCCGCACGCGAGCATCACTGCCGCAAAAATCAACGCGCCGCCGATCAAGCGGAATCTGTTCACGTCGCCAACACTCCTTCGTACACGTTCATCACACGCGCGACCATTTTCGCGCGCGTGAATTCCGCGTGAACGCGCACGCGTCCCGCCGCGCCCATCCGCGCGCGTAATCCTGGGTCGTCCATCAATTTTTGAATCGCGGACGCGAGCGCGTGCGCATCACGCGCGGGCACGACGAATCCCGTTTCGCCGTCCACATTCACAAAACTCGTCCCAGTGCCTAGTTCGGTGCAGACGATCGGCTTGCCCGCCGCCATCGCTTCGAGTTGCACGACGCCGAACGCTTCGCTGCGTTCGCACGCCGGCAACACGAACACATCGCACGCGGCAAAGTGTGCGGGCAATTCCGCGTCCGGCACATTGCCCAGAAATTCAACGCGTGACGCGATGCCCAGGTCGCGCGTCAATTGTTTCCACGTGTGTTCTTGCATCCCTGAGCCAACAATTCGCAAACGCGCGTGCGGTAGTTCGCGCATCGCTTGAATCAAATAGTTGACGCCTTTGTAGTAGCGGAGATGACCGACGAAGAGGAGGTGCGCCTCACCCTTCATCCCCGCCTTCGGCACCCCCTTTCCCCTCTCCTCTAGCCACGTCCTTAAGGGCGTGGCTAGAGGAGAGGGGGAAGGGGGAAGGGGGGATAGGGGTGAGGTCTCAAACGGCGCGGGGTCAATGCCGAGTGGGATGACCGTGCATTTTTGTTTGAAGGACGCGAGCACGGGTGACGATGCAATATAATTCGGACTTGTTGGAAGGATGCGATCCACGCGCGCAAGAACGCGATGCATCAGCGGACGATAGAACACGCGCAGAATTTTCTGGCGAATGATGTCGCTGTGGTACGTCAACACCGTTTTGCGCGCGTGACCAAAAAAATAATTCGCGACTTCGCCAAGCGGATACGGAAAATGCAGGTGCGCGATGTCGGGTCGCTCGCGTGCGAGGAGGCGCGGGAACGCGATGCTGATCGGCGCGGACGAAATCGTCGCGAGGCGCGCGGCGAAAATCACGCGCACGCCGTTCAGCGTTTCGATGTGTGTGTGATGATCGCGGCTCGTAACAAGCGCAGATACATCGTGCCCCAGCGCGACCTGCGCTTCGGCAAGCATCTTGACGTGATTCTCGATACCGCCGACGACGGGAAAATAATCTTTGTAGATGTGGAGGATGTTCATTGCGAATAGCGAATGTCGAATGTCGAATGGCGTGATGTGTGATGCGCGATGACCTCGCCATAGACGGCGAGAGTTTCATGGGCACAGCGTTCCCAGGAAAATTGTTGGGCGCGCGCAAGCGATTTGCCGCGCAACTCGTCGCGCAACGCGGCGTCGTCCAGCACTCGCGCGAGATGCGCGGACAGCGCATTCACGTCGCGCGGCTCGAACATCAACGCGGCGTCGCCGACGACTTCGGGCAGTGATGACGCGTTCGAGCAAATTACCGGCGCGCCGCACGCCATCGCTTCGAGCGGCGGCAAACCGAATCCCTCGTACAACGACGGGAACACGAACGCATCGCACGCGGCGTAGAGCGCGGGGAGATCGGCGTCGGCAACATCAGGCAATCTGTAAATTTTCGATTTTCGATTTTCGATTTTCGATTGCTCGGCGTACCGCGCATCCCATGCACCTGCGATCACCAACCCAATTTCGAATTTCGAATTTCGAATTACGAATTTATCAAACGCTTCGATCAGTACCGCATGATTCTTGTGCGGCTTGTTGATGCCGACACTCAAAATGAATCGCGCGGGCAGATCGTATTTCTCACGCACGCGCGCGATTTCGGATTTGGGTTGCGGCGCGAATCGCGCGTCGGCGGCGAGCGGTGTCACCGCGATTCTTTCGCGTGGCACGCGCAGGCGCGCGACCAAATCATCGCGCGTCGAGTTGGACGGCGCGAGGATGCGCGTCGCGGTGCGCGTAGCGAGCGTCAACGCGAGACGAAACACGATTCGCACGCGCGCGTTTGGCAAATCGTTCGGAAAGAACAGTGGGATCAAATCGAAAATCGTGACGATGGAGGGGATGCGGAGAAAATAGGGTTTGATGATGTAGGGGGAATGCAAAATGGCGAAGTGCGAATGGCGAATGGGGAATTGCTCGCGGAAAGAAAAAGTCGGCGTGTCCACGCGGCGCAATTCGATGTTTGGGTGGTGCGCGAGCACGGTGATGTCGTGACGCGTGTTTTTCAACGTGGGGTTGTGCAAAACTACAAAGCGTTCTTCCGGCGCGATACGCGCGAGCGCGTCAATCAGGTTGAATGTGTACCGCCCAATGCCGGGAAAGTGGTCTTGGATGTAACGACCGTCCATCGCGAATGGCGAATGGCGAATGGCGAATGGCTGATTCATTTATTTGCCGGCAACCCGACGATAAACCGCGAGCGTTTCGCGCGCGGCGCGTTCCCAGGAAAATCTTGCGGCTTGCGCGAATCCTTTCGCGCGTAATTCGTCGCGCAACGCTGGGTCACAAATCACGCGCTCAATTGCATTTGCGATTTCGCCGACCTCACGCGGATTGACGAATAGCGCCGCGTCGCCGAGAACTTCGGGAAGACTGCTTGTGTTCGACGCGATCACCGGCGCGCCGCACGCCATTGCTTCGAGCGGCGGCAAGCCGAATCCCTCGTAGAGCGACGGAAACACGAACGTATCGCACGCGGCATAGAGCGCGCGCAAATCGGCGTCGGGAACGAAATCGAGAAACAACACCGCGTTCTCCATTCCCGTTTGCGAAACGTGATCGAACGTCGGCTGATACAGCCAGCCCTTCCGTCCGACGATGAGAAGACGATGTGTGATTCCGTGTTCGCGCAACACCCGCAGCGCATCCACAATCGCGCGAATGTTCTTGCGCGGTTCAATCGTACTGACAAACAACAAGAATGGTTGATTATCCGCGTACCGCGCGCACACATTCGCGATGAGCGCGGGATCGTCTACCGGTCGGAGTGCGGGATCGGCGGCTTCGTGAATCACCGTGATTTTTTCCGGCGGCAGGTTGTAAAAACGAATCGCATCGCGCTTGGTGCATTCGGAAACCGCAATGATCGCGTCGGCGCGACGCAAAAAATGCGGCATCGCGTTCGTGAGAAACCAGCGATTGAGCGGAAGATGATACTCTGGAAAAAATTGGAAAATCAAATCGTGGAGCGTAAAAACCGTTTTGATATTTTTGAATCGCGGCAACAGGTGCTCCGTCGCGTGGAACACATCCGCGCGTGGAAACCAGCGATCCATTCCGATGTCGAGCGCGTGCGCGAGCCACACACCCATTCGAAACGGACGCACGTCGAGCGGGATCGTCGCGCGTGGCAGCGCGCGCAATGCCGGCGGCAACGTCGCGTCCTCGAAACCACCATGCGCGAACGCGGTGTACGCGTTCGACTGATCCTGGGTCACGAGTCGTTCGGCGAGCGCGGCGGCGTACCGACCCAGACCGGCTTTGCGATGAACGACGGGAGAAAGATCGAGTGTAATCTGCATTACCGAATTCGTTTATTCGTTGTCAATTCGTAGAATCGTTCCATCGCGCGCGCCATCGTGTCGAGCGAGAAATGCGTTTCTGCGTGTGCACGCGCGGCGCGTCCCATCTCGGCGCGCAGGTTCGCATCGGCGAGCAAACGCGCGAGCGCGTCTGCGAGTGCGGTCGCATCGCCAAACGGGGTGAGCAACCCAGTTTCCGGCACGACGATTTCCGTCGGCGCGCCGAGATTCGATGCGACCACCGGACGCTCTGCGATCATCGCTTCGATAATCGTGCGCCCGAATGCTTCGGGCAGTGTGCTCGTGTGTGCGACGACGTCCGCCGCCGCGTACGCGACACCTGGGTCGCGCACGAACCCGGCGAATAAAATCGGCGCGCGAGTTTGTTCCGCGAGCGCACGCAGTTCGTTCGCGTATGATTCGCCGCCGCCAAGTACTCCGGGGCGTGCATCCTCCGTGTGCCACGCGCCGACGACGATGCCACGCGCGTGCGGAATCGTTTGCGCGACCTGAGCCATCGCGCGAATGAACACGTCCTGTCCTTTCCATCGCACCAAACGTCCTACGTGCGCGACGACGAGTTCATCGTCGCGCAGTCCTAGTTCCGCGCGCGCGTCGGCGCGCGAAATCGCGAGCGGCGGGCGCGCGCCGTCCGGCGCAAGTCCATCGAAGTGGACACGCGGATAACAGGTGGTAATCCAACGCGAAACGGCGACGATGCAACGCGGCGTACGCGCGAACAGCGTGAGAATTCCGGCGGGCAGTGTGTCGTCGCCGATGCGCCACAAAAGCGGGACGCCGGACAATGGCGCGGCAACCGCGCCGATGAGATGCGTCCGCGCGGTGAACGTGTGTATCACATCCGCGCGCACGACGCGCGCGATGTCGGCGAGTTGCATCCCCGCGCGCAACAGGCGCAAGAAAAAAACCGGACTGTTGTTGATCTGTGGCAGAGGCGTCGTCCACACCTGCGCGTCCGTCGCGCGAAATGTTTCCAGCACCGGACTCGACGGATCGGTCGCGATGATCGGCGTGAAACGCGCGCGGTCGAGCGCGGAGATCAAATCGAGCATGAACGATTCTGCGCCGCCGAAAAAGGGCGCGTGGTCAACGAGGAGGAGATTCATTTATGCGCGAGCAATTCCTTGTAAATGGCATAGGTTTGTTCGGCGATGTGTTCGTGTGTGTAGTGCGCCAAGACACGCGCGCGCCCTTTTGCGCTCAACTCGGCGCGCAATCCTGGGTCGTCGCGCAAACGCGCGAGACAATCGCGCAATGCATTCACATCGCCCTCCGGAAAAATCAACCCGGCGTCGGCGATCACTTCGGGAATCGCGCCGGAATCCGAGCCAACGACTGGTACGCCGCATGCCATCGCCTGTGCCAGCACCAACCCGAATTGCTCGCTCCACTTGTTTGGCAGTGTACGCGAGGGTAACACAAGGCAATCCATCACATTCAGGAAATCCGCGACATGATCATGCGGTACAGTCGGTTGAAAAGTCACACGCGTCTCAATCCTACGTTCAGCCGCGCGTCGAGCAATCTCGTCGCGCAGCACGCCGCTGCCAACGAAAAGCAAATGGCAACTTTGGGGTAACTGGGCGAACGCGTTCAGCAAATCCTCGCATCCTTTCTCCGATACAAGCCGCCCGACATAACCAACGACGAAACGATTGGTCAGCCCGAGCGCGCGGCGCAACTCGTCGGCGGGGTGCGGCGCGAAATGATGCGGATCAATTCCGACATTAGGCAATACTTGGAGCGGTCCGCGATAACCCTTTTGGCGATAGACTTGCGCCGCGCCGGAACTGCCGGCGAACAGATAATCCAACTCGGCAAGTTCGATTCGCTCCAAGAATCGTCGGGGTTGTGATGGACGGTAGAAAAGATTCTCCCAAGTAAATGCGAATAGTTTCGCGCGCGGACGCAGACGTCTCAGGACAACGAACTGCAACAGCGATAGACTCCCCGGCTCTTGCTCGACGTGAAAAATATCCGGCTGGATTTTTCGGATGGCGCGCCAGAGTGGCGCGAGCGCGTACGAAAAAGCAAAGACGCGTCCATTGTTTCGCACTGGGATGGCATAGATCGCGATGCGCGCATCCTGAGACATCGGTTGAAACGTGTAGCTGCCGAACGAGTCATGTTCCCAGGTCGTCGGCACAACCAAAGCCACGTCGAGATGGTATGACGCGAGATGCGTCAACTTCTTTCGGCTTTCCGCCGTGATGTACGATTGACCAACGATGAGGATACGCGACATTTTGAATTTAAGGTTAACGGACGCGCGCCAACGCGCGCCACGCCACTCGCACTTCTTCGATTTGACTTTGCCAACCCAGATGCGCCGGTTGCGCGAGATAAAGCGCGCCGAGCCAGGGTAAACGCAACAGTCCGCCGATCAAATACAGAAACGCCAGCGCGCGGCGACTCGCATCGCCAAAATGCTTGGCATGAAAGTGCAAGTTCGCTTCTAGCACGCGCGCCTGACGCGACGCGCCGAACGCTTGTTTCCCCGCGACATTCGTGTGATGAATGATTCGAGCAGCCGGGACGAGATAAACGCGCCAGTTGTTTTGACGCGCGCGATAACAAATGTCCCAGTCTTCGCCGTACATGAACTGCGTCTCGTCGAATCCGCCGACGGATTGCAGGCACTCGCGTCGAAAGAGCAATGCCGCGCCCATCAGCCAATTCACGCGTTCGGGAATGTCACCTGTTCGGACGCGCCACGCGCCGCGATGAAAACGCGCGGCTAGATGATCGCGAAAGAAAATCAGACGCATCATCTCGGATATTAATGTTGGATCAGGAAACGCGGAGGCGAGCGGCGCGCCGTCGGACGCGATCTGTGTTGGAGCCAGGATGCCCGCGCGCGGCAATTGTGTGGCAGCGGCAAGAAGCGGCGGCAAGGTTGTTGGCGTCAGTTCGGTATCTGCGTTCAAGGCGAAAACGAATGGCGCGGTAAATTCACTCAAGCCCTGATTCATGCCGCGCGCGAAACCACGATTGTTTGAATTAGCAATCAGGCGAACCGACGAAAATGTTTCGCTCACCAACGCGGCGGAATCGTCGGTAGACGCGTTGTCTACCACGATTACTTGCGCGTCGGGCACGCAACGTTCAACTGAATGCAAACACCGCGCCAACAGTTCGCGCGTGTTATAGTTCAAAATCACAATCGAAAGGAATGTGGACACGGCAGGGCTAACCATTGTCGGCGTGAGGATACGCGAGCGCGTACATCACACTGCCGCGATTGGAGCGCCCGGCAAGCCAACCCAGGGGCGTGAGTAACTTGCGAACCAGCCCAGGCATCGTCCACCGTTTGTTGCGACGAATCGCCAGCCAACGCTCCACACTCTGCGCCGGATCGTTCAACCACGACGAGCCGCGCAACGAGATCGTTTGGAAACCGGCGCGGCGAAGCATCGCGGTCAAGGTGGTCGGCGTGAAAAACGACTGGTGACGCGGAACATCTAGATGATACCATGCGTCTCGGAAAATTTTCACGTCCACGCTGTCCCAGTTCGGCACGCCGATCACCAACACCCCGTCGGGCTTAATCAATCGCCGCGCGTGTCGCAAAACTTGGAGCGGATCGGGAACGTGTTCCAGGTACCACCACATGGTAGTCGCGTCAAAAGAATTTTCCGCCAATGGTGCATCAGCTAGGTCGCTGTCCAAAATCTCAAGGTTCAAAACATCGCGCGCGTGCCGCACCGCATGGGGATTGATCTCGACTCCGACCACTTGCCATCCCAAATCTCGTTGCGCGGCGAGATAATCGCCCTTGCCACATCCCACATCGAGTAAACGTCCGCTGGGACGCCAGAGCAAAATCGGCAAAGCGATGGTTTGATACAACGCGTGATACGCCGCCACGATTGGATTTGACCATCGTGGCAACGCGGGTTGTGGCAAGGGATAGCCATAATCGCGAATGAGAATCGCGCGATGCAAGCGCGCGCGCCATGATTCCTTTTGGTGTTGGGTTGTCACGTCCGGCGCGTACGCGTAATCCGCCGGATAGAAACGCAACATATCGGCGCGCGTAGGACGCGGATTTAGATACACCATTCCGCATTGCCCGCAACGCACGACGCGAAATTCGCCGGGCAGATTGTGAAGCCAGTCCTGCGCGGTCAAGACGATTTGTGCGTCATCCTGTTCGCACAAAACACACCGAACATATTCGAGCGTAATGGTAGAGACCTCCATGCGCTTCATCCTTCGCGCGAATGCCGGAATTCGGTTGCGTTGAGTTGCGTGTAATCCACTGCGCGATCTTTGCGCGGCACGACGACGCAACCGTACCCATTCAACCAACGACGCAACGGCAATCGCCGATGACCCAGCCACGTGTCCACGCGGATAACCCAGTGCGCGAAGGCGTCACCTCGACCGACGAGGCGAAACAGTTTGCGCGTCGCGTGAATGAGGCGCGGGAAACTCACGAGACCGCCGCGTTCCACATAATCGAGCGGCGCAAAGCCATTCGCTTGCAAGAGACGCAGAATCGTTTTGCCGGAATGAACGCGCACGTGGTATTCGGGCGCGTCGCTGTAAAACGGAATCGTCACGACGAGTCGTCCATCGTCTTTGAGCACGCGTCGCGCCTCGCGCAACGCGTCGAAATCGTTCCAAATGTGTTCGAGCACTTCGGGTAAGAGCACCGCGTTAAAGGTCTGATCGGGAAACGGAATCGCGTGAGCGACATTCGCGAGAATGGTTTGCGGCAAATGGGTTTGCAGCGCGATATCCAAATTGAAAACTCGGTGACCGCGCTGGGTCAACGCATAATAATCGCGTCCCCAGGATGGACCAACATTGAGCACGCGTCGTTGACCGGCGACGGAGTCGGCGATGAGTATTGCCGGTTCGAGTTCTTGGATGGCTTGCGCCATCGCAGAAAATTCGACGGGAATCATTTGCGCGAACCCAGGTTCGAAATGAATGCGATCAATTCGAGCACGCTCCGCTCTGGCAGGATGCGCCCAAGCGAGTATACCACGCGCTCGATGATCAGCACTGCAATCAGTTTGAGGTCGCGTGCCGCGATGGCTTGACGCAAGCCGGGAATCTTGCCGCGATTCACGCGATCGGTTGGATCGGGTGGTTGGGCATCGCGCGCGCGTCTCTGCAGATGACGCCGGACACCGAGCGCGGTTTCGAGTGATTGCGTGAAAAATCCTGTCCAAGTGTACGAACGCAGGTGAAGCACCTTGACTGGCACGTACAGAAAACGGGTGTATCCTTGCGCGTAAATGCGTTCACGCAATTCGCGCTCTTCGCCGGCAATGTGGCGCGTGAACGTGGTGGCGAAACCGCCGACTTGCAACAGGACCGCTCGCCGATACGAGACGTTGTTCGTCGCGCCGGGAACATCCAGCTCACCGCCTACAAATTCCGCGCGATCAGGCGTCAGTCCATAAGTATACCAGGTCCCCCACAACTCTTGCCGCGCGAGAACATTTTTGCGCCACACGTCTTCGGGAGGTTCGCATCTCCCGGCGACCCCGCTCACTTCGGGATGACGCGCGTATCCATCAGCAATGCGCGCGAGCCAATCCGGCGGTGCGACGTTATCGTCGTCGGTGAACGCGATAATGTCGCCGGTCGCGTGTTGAATTCCCAGGTTGCGCGCGACCGAGGGACCCGAACGTGTTTCGCGCAGATAACGAAAATCGGGAAACTCGCGCGCGAGCAATTCGTCCGTGCCATCGTTCCCGCCATCCACAACCAACACTTCGAAATCCGGATGGTCTTGGGCTTGCAACGATTTGAGGCATTGCCGTAAAACGTCCTTGCGATTGAAGGTCGGAATGACGACAGAGAAACGCATCAATTCCCTCGCACGAGAGAATAAATATAGCGCGTGCGATCCACGATGTCACGGCGACTCGACACCCAGCTCACCGACGCATAGAAAAGCAAAATCAATCCGGCAAACGAAAAGAAACGAAACCATGCGGGCGCGGAATCCAGCGGCACGATTCGCGTAAAACCCAGGAATAGAATCAACGCGAGCGCGCTGTTGAACAAGGGCTTGAATGCGTTCTGCATCAAATTGATCTGCAAAACGGTTTTGCCAAAATACAATAAAAAGCCGGCGGAGATGAGAAATGCAATTCCGACACTCACGGCTGTGCCCACTGCGCCCCAGAACCAGGTGAGCGGTACCGCGAGCGCGATCAACACGCACGCTTGAATGAAAACGAGACGCGCCATTTGACCGGGACGCCGCGTCGCGACGAGAATCGAAACCATATCGTCCCACAATGGACGAAACATCGAAAATGCCGCGAGCACTTGGAGAATCGGCACGCTCGGCAGCCATTTCGCGCCGTACAGCGTCACAACCAAATCGGGTGCGGTGACGAGCAAGACCAGTGCTAATGGCGTCGTCAAGGTCAGGACGGTCCACAAGACCATCGAGAATGCTTTGCCAAGTCGCACCGGATCGTCCTGCAACTGCGCGTACGTCGGCAACGAAATTCGTCCGAGCGCGGACGACACGAGCAATGTGGGCCACAGCGATGTGCGATACGCGCGATCGTAGAAACCCAGGAGGAAGGTGCCGCTGAACAAACCGATGATAAAGTTGTCGAACTGGGTCAGAACAATCAGCGAGATCGCATAGACCGCGCCGTATTTCATTCCGTATGCCAAGAACTCACACGCGAGAGCGCGTTGGAGACGCCATCGAGGTCGGCGCGGAGCAATTTTCAGATACCACATGACTGTGACCAATGCTCCAACACCTTGACCGAAAAGTAGACTCCACAGCCCCCAGCCGGCTAGTGCGCCTCCCAGTGATGCCACAAACTGACTCGTACTAGCAAACAATTGGATGAAGGATACAGCGCGGAAAGCAACTTGTTTCTCAATCGAAAGGCGTATGCTTGTGCTGTACGGCTCAAGCAGACCAAGTAACCCGAAGACGAGCAAACAAATCGCAAGATCAGCGCGCCCCAACCCTACTGCTAAAACGCCGGCGATCCCTAATAAACCGAATGAAATCCCGGCTAAACCAAAACTAAGGCTGAAGAAGGTGTCGAAAAGTTCGGGGTGCTCATCTCTATCACGCAAGTATTTTTGGTCCAACTGCAACTTAACCCGGATATCGACAATAAGATTCAAGGTTGCTGCCAACGCAAATGTGCCGAAATCATTTGGAGCCAAAAGACGCGCCAATAGGATTCCGCCCAAAAAGCCAACCAGGATGCTAGTTGCTGTACTGGCACTGAGAAACAGTGCGCCGCGCAGAACACGCGAAGATATTCCCATTTTTTAGCTGCGACCTCGCGCGGTATTCGTTTAACCGGTTGAACTCGCTGATTTTTTTCGGGCAACCACAAGTGCTTGGAGCATTTCAGCTTGGCGATTGCGCAGTCTCAAGGCACTTCGAATTTTCAAGCGATAAGACATACCACGATAAAAATGAAATAGCCGACGTGTTTGCGATTCGAGTTCGTGAAATATCAGACTCTCTTCAAAAGCCAAATATGCAACTTCGACCAAGTGCAACACCCAAGAACGATGCGGCTTGGCTTGGTGTTTTCGTTTTCGGAAAGCTTCAAGGTCTTGAGCGCGAAACGCAAACCGAATATCTTCAAAGCCAGTCTCTTTCAGACGGAAATTGATGTCAGGCAAATCCGTTTTCCAAGGGTGTCCAGGGTCTACCAACCACCAGTTGCGACTCTTGCTGAGATTGTTCATTTGAAAAAGAAGATCGGGGTTGGATTCATTTGCTTCGAGTGGGATGACGAACGAAAACAGTCCGCCTGTTTTCAGAACACGATGGATTTCACGAAGCGCCATGTCTGCGTCGTTATAAAGATGTTCCATCACGTTGTTGTTGTAAACACAGTCAAAATATTCGGTTGGCATTGGTAGAGCGAACAGCGAAGCAACAACCGAATCCAAACCAGCGTTGCGCGTAGTTCGCGCACATTCATGCAGCAAATCTACGACAACAATCTTTCGATGAGGATCAAGACAGCGCATGAGCAACGGCTCGTGTCCTGCCATCGAGCCCGCCTGCAAGATTCGCGCTGAACCTATGGAAACATATTGGAGTCCCCAGAGTGTTGCCGGGTAAGCCGCTTTCAGTTGCTCGGTTGATTCTGTGGGGACGTGCCAATCTGCCGGTTGAGGTGGTAGGTCTTGTTCCTCATGGACTTGGATTGTCAATCGCTCGTGGTCACGATGAAACTTCTCCCAGACGTGTGGATGTGCAAGTTTCTGCCTAAGCGAGCGATTGCGTTCAAGGTCTGGTCCATTCAGTAGCGGAAACATCTGAATGTACATAGCTTCTTCAGCAGTGATTTCTTTCAATTGTACAGAGTGACTGGAAAAGCGGAGTCCATATCGGTCAGCCATTGCGCGTTCATCCAGATCAATTGAACAAAAGCCGGAGTGTTTCTGTGAGGATAAGTGTGACTTCACGGTGGTGATTACTCGATCAACCGAGCAATGAGTGTGCCATCTTCCAATTGATCGTGGGCATGCCAAGACGCGATCCGTCCGGGGCTGCTTGGGTCTTGGATTAGCATTCCCAGTTCGTAACCTAAATTGGCAAGAAAATCAATTACACTGTTTCTCGAATGCCCAAAGAAAGCAAGATGTTGTTGGACAAATTCAAGCGCGATGAAGTCGGGTTTGAAGGAGCCAGTCAGCCCGGTACGCGCCCCTTGCAAAACTAGCAGCTCGGCTCCTTCGACATCTATTTTCACCGCGCGAATTTTCCCGATGCCATTCGATTCGATGTATTCGTCCAGGGTAATCGCGGGAACGGTTTGCGTCTCGGTGAGTAAAGCGCTTGTGCGCCGCATCGAAGATAACCCGCTGTCCATCTCTGGCGCGATATACAACGGGACCTTCCCAGCACAATTGGAGAGTGCGATGTTGTTGATAGCAACCTGGTCAAATTGATTGAGCGCGACGTTACGCTTCAATTCGTCTAACACACGCGGGTTCGGCTCGAAACTGTGAACATGCCCACTGGGTCCGACGCACGATGAGCCAAGCAGGGTAAAATAGCCAACGTTCGCGCCGACATCAATGAACGTATCGCCGGGGCGAAGATATTGGCGGAACAACGTCGAGAGAGCCGGTTCGTAACATTTATGCCGCCACAAAAGAAATGGAACCGATTGATCAAGCCGCTTGGCAATCACAAAACCATCTTGATTAATCACACCGCGACTCAAGAAACGTTTGCCGGGCATGACCAGCCAATGACGTAGAAATCTTTGAAGCCACACTGGCGTGTGATTGTACCGCTCCATCAAAAAGGTAAGCATCAGTCACGCCGAAGCATTCAAGTGCAATCGAACCAACTGTTCCCGATACGCGTCCCACGTATGCTGGAGCGCAAGCGCGCGCGCGGCTTGCCCCATGCGGCGCGCCAAACCTGGGTTTGCGCGCAGAGTTTCCAACGCGCGCGCATAGTGCTCAACCTGGTCGTATTCGATAACCAGACCGTTCGCCCCGTTCTCGATCAAATCCGCCGCGCCGGTATGATTCGAAACGACGACCGGTAATCCGCACGCCATCGCTTCGACCACCACCAATCCGAATCCATCCTCGACAGATGGCGCGATAAAAACATGCGCCCTTTGCAGTACGGACAATTGATCGGGTACGTAGCCGACCAATTTCAAGCCGGGTAAATCCGCGTATCGTTGTAAAACCGGACGCGCGTCCGACATCACCTTGCCGACGACCCACAACTCGGCATCGCGCCAGCCCAATCGTTTCCACGCTTTGAGTAGGTACTGAATCCCTTTCCTCAGCATGACCTGACCCAGGAACAAAACGCGGAACGGCGTGGCGGGCACATCCGCGGCTGGACAAAATCGTTCGACATTCACACCCAGTGAAAGGCGCGTAATCTTCTCCGCCGGAATTCCGCGCTCGAGGAGCGTGGCTTGGCTAAATCGAGATTGCACGACGAGTTGATCAGCGAGAGCCATTTCATTTTCGATGCGCCGCAAATGGGGAGTTGCAAACTGGGACGACATGCCCCACTGTTCGCGTTCGCGGTTCACCAAGTTGAGCACAGTGCGCGGATGGGCGGATCCGAGACCCAGGATAGTCTGCGCGCCACGTTGTCGTGCGATCCGCAAACTCGTCGCGCAAATGCCGGTCCAACTGCTAAACACCTGGCACGGTTGCATCACGCGGCTTGCCCACTGATCGAAGAAAACGCTTTCGAGATAATTCAGATACCAGCCGCTTGGATCATAAATCGCCAAGCGTTTTTGAAGGCGTCCCAGGAATCCCAAATCGGTGATGAACACGCGCGGCAGCCGATCCGTTTTGGACGAGCTGACAATCGCTTGTTTAAGCAATCCAGCTTGATGAAGACCGATCAGCATCTCTAACACGCTGTTGCCCATCCCGCCGCCGCCGAGCCGATGGTTGACTGAGTAGACCACTTGCGGAGACGGCATTAACGATGATCCAACATCGCGTTGATCCGCGCGACGACCATATCAATCGCGATTTGATTAAAGCCGCCTTCCGGAATGATGAGATCGGCGTAGCGTTTGCTCGGCTCGACAAATTCGAGATGCATCGGGCGCACGGTTTCTTCGTACTGTGCGATGACCGATTCCATCGTGCGCCCGCGTTCGGCGATGTCACGTTGCAGACGGCGAATGAATCGCACGTCGGAATCGGTGTCCACGAAAATTTTGATGTCGAACAGATCGCGGAGCGCGCGGTCCACAAAAATCAAAATGCCTTCGACCAGGATCACCGCGCGCGGTTCGATGTGTTTGGATTCGGGGCGGCGCACGTGGCGCGCAAAATCGTACAGCGGCGATTCGACCGCGCGTCCCGCGCGCAATTCCTTGAGATGCGCGACGAGCAAGTCCGTTTCGAGCGAATCGGGATGATCGTAATTGATCTGGGCGCGCTCCGCCATTGGCAGTTGACTCCGGTCGCAATAGTACGCGTCGTGTTGCAGATACGCGATGCGATCACGTCCAACAGTATCGAGAA
Source organism: Chloroflexota bacterium (assembly GCA_016219275.1). Classification (NCBI taxonomy): domain Bacteria; kingdom Bacillati; phylum Chloroflexota; species Chloroflexota bacterium. The sequence goes on along the minus strand of JACRBM010000008.1, from coordinate 8,416 downwards.
TCGTGCGCGAGACCGTAGTCTTGCCGGAACCGGAACCGCCCGCGACGCCGATCAATACGGGTCGCACGCTTGCATTATACATCATTTCGTACCCTCAGCGGACTATTTTTTTGCGACGATGCCGGTAAACGCGATCGCGCCCGGTCCGGCGTGCGTGCCCAGGATCGCGCCGGCTTCGGTGACGAGAATCCGTTCGGTTGGGTGAATCGCCGCGAGACGCGCGCGTAACTCGTCGGCGCGCGCGGGCGCATTCGCGTGAAGCACCGCGAGTTCTTCGAACGGCGCCAGGTCGGTCGCCAGTTCGACCAAGCGGTCGAGCGCGGCGCGGCGCGTCCGCACTTTATCTAGCGGATGGATGCCATCGCGGCGCACTTCGAGGATGGGTTTGATATCGAGCAGTGTGCCGATGAACGCCTGCGGAAACGTGATGCGACCGCTGCGCCGAATATTTTCGAGCGTATCCAACGCGGTCAATAGACGGACGCGCGGAATCGCATCATCAAGTCGCGCGATGATTTCTGCGACGCTCATCCTTTCACGCGCCATGCGTGCGGCAATCAGCGTGAGCCAACCGAGTCCCATCGAAACCGCGAGCGAATCCACAATCGTGATGTCGAACTGCGGGAGATCGCGCGCGGCGGCGGTCGCCGCATTCACCATTCCGCTCAGGCGACTCGACAAATGAATCGAAATAATTGGCGCGCCGGTTTCGCCGAGCGCGCGATAGATTTCCTCGAACGCGAGCGGCGGCGGAACCGACGTGGTTGGCAACGCGGGGCTGGCAGTGAGTTTGGCGTAGAATTCGGATTCGGTTAGGTCAAGCCCTTCGCGGAAGGATCCGTCCGGAAAATTGATAAAGGCGTGCGCGATGGCAATGTCGAGCTCGCGCGCCAAATCAGGCGGCAAACTCGCCGTGCTATCGGTGACGATACGAACATGGCTCATCGGGATACCTCTGGCGCAAGTATAACACCAGTCGCGCCAGTCCCCAAGTTCATTGTGCGTAAGAAAATCGTAATCTTGTGAAAATATCTGTGTAATCCCGGATTGCTACATTAGTCGTAACGCGATTGACAAGCATTTTCGGCATGTTATAATTTGCGCCATTCTGCGCGAGCGTGCGCTCGCGTTTTTCATAGAGGAGGCAAACAAAATGGATAATCCACTCGATAAAGTACTGCGCTTGAAGCGCGCGAATCCGACGCGCCCCTTCGATTCGAAAGAAGGTCGGCTTCCGCCGGGACAATACCTCACCGACAAATTTCCGGTATTGCATTATGGAAGCACGCCGGGGTTTGATCCGAAAACCTGGGATTTCAAAATCTGGGGCTTGGTCGAAAATCCGGTTCGCTTAACCTGGGAAGAATTTCTGAAGCTGCCGACCGAACGAATCACGACCGACATTCACTGCGTCACGCGCTGGAGCAAGCTCGATACGACGTGGGAAGGCGTCCCGTGGTCGTGGGTGATGGAAAATGCAAAGCCCAAGCCCGAAGCGATATACATCATGGCGCACTGCGAATTTGATTTTACAGCAAACGTCCCTTTGGATGAACTCCTGAATGACGAGAATGTGCTGTTGGCATATAAATATGATGACAAACCACTCGAACCGGATCATGGCTATCCGTTGAGACTGCTGGTGCCTCATCTATACTTTTGGAAATCGGCGAAATGGTTGCGCGGCATCGAGTTCATGGCGAATGATCGCGCGGGGTTTTGGGAAGGGTACGGGTATCACATGCGCGGCGACCCGTGGACGGAGGAGCGATTTTCATAGGAAAATGCAGGTGATTTCGCGCGCTTTTTTGCAAGCCGCGTCTATAGGAACCATACTTGCCAGCTGAACAAAAAGAGGCAGATGAGGCGCGTTCGTCATCTGCCTTTTGATTACTATTTGAGTGAAGCATGTTTTATGACTTGGCAAGGGGTAATCAATTGCTATTGCGGACTAATGTCTCTCATTAAACTCGTGATCGAGCAATCCTTGCGCCTCTTTTAGGGCTGTATCAATATCAACGGTACCCATCGCAACATTGCGCACCGCTGCACCCAGAATCGTCTCGAACTTTAAATCAGAAAACCTTGGATTGCGGCGGTCCTCATTTCGCCGCCGACCAATGCCCAGACCGTCATCGATGCCTTTAATCCAAGGGTACAACGTCTGAAGATCTTCGTTTTCGTAGACGTTCTGGCATGGCGAATTGCCGCCAAGATAGGTGATGATCGAAGAGATATTCGCTTGATAGATCCATTTCAGAACCTGAAGGCACTCTTCATACTTTTGACTATCCTTACTGATGCCAACTACGCCGCCACCTAACAAAGGATGCCCACCGGGAATGGCGGCAAAGCCGATCTTGCCGACAACTTGGGAGCCTTGCCCCAGCACCATGTGAGAGGCGTGGTTGCTAAACGACGACACCATCGCCGTATTGCCCAAGGCAAAGTTTTCGAGTGCTTTCCGCCACCACATATTCGTTGTGTGTTCGGTGTAGTTGAGCATGTCAATATAGTTTTCCAGTGCCTTCTTTGCAGCTGACGTATTGATCACGACGTGACCATGCTTGTCGAAAATTTTGCCGCCATGTGCTAGAAACCAAGGAAGATAATCGCATGCGGCGGTGAGTGCCGCGCCGAACACGAGGCTTGCGCCAAAATCGGTGGGCGAGTTCGGATTGTACTCTTTCGTAAAGAACCTTGCCACCTCGCAATATTCCTCGACGCTCTCCGGCACTGTGAGCTGTCGTCTATGTCGTTCGTAGAACTCCCGTTTGATTTTCACATCCTCGAACAGGTCTGCGCGGTAGTACAGCATTTGGACACTTGGATCAAATGGCAGCGAATACACAGTCTTTCCGATCTTGAAATACTCGCTCGAGATATTGAGGGAAAACTCCGACACGATCGTTTTCAGCTCTGGTGAATCCATGTTCAGTGGACTGAATAGCTGCCTGCCCAAATCGGAGAGCCACAAGAGATCCAGGCGAATGAGATCGTAAGACGATCCTGCGGTCATTCGTTCGGTGGCGCGGTACAATTCGTCGTAATTCAATTCGGTCAACTCGACCGTGATGCCGGTTTGCAACGAACAGCGTGACAGGATTTTTCTCAATGCCTCAGAGGTCGGGCTGGCAAGGGTCAAAAATTTCACCTGTCGATTTGTGTTCGCGACATGAATACGCGGGAACCGAAACCGAAACCCGTCATGGGGCGATTGGAAATAGTTCTTGTCAACGCGACCCTTCTGGTTTGATTTCAGAATGTATTGCCCGATCTTCCGCCCCAGCATTTTGTAGTTTAGTTCGTAATTGACAATATTCTCGATGGGCAGAATATCCGTGTTGGATACGGAATAAATCGCGGGCAGTACTCGATTCGGTATAAAGCTGATCGCTGATTGCAAGTGCTCCACCCTTTCAGCGTTGGGTGTAACAATTGCATCGATCTCCTCCTTCATTGAAAGAATGTCAAAGGCAGTACTGAAAGCTAGGGCATAGTCTCCCCTAAAAACATGCAAGGTGCATGAACTTTTCTCTAGGGCTTTATCTAAACCGATTTGAAATTTCTTTTCGTCAGAGAACTCTTGAATTCCACAGAATAGGGCAATGTTCCGGTGACCATCGGCGATGACCCTTTCGCCAATCTCAAAACCGGCCTTTTCGAAGTCAAAAGAAATGAAGAGTGCATTCTTAGGCGCCTTGGCAACGAATCGATCGACGAAGATAAAACGATTCTTTTCGTCGTAGACGCCGTCATTCGTGACGAGCGAGCTGACAACGACCACATAGTCCGGATTCAGTGACCGCACTTGTTCGAGGACGATCTCTTCCGCGTGCGGCATATTCCGGGTGAAATACACGTTCACATTATAGTCGAATTTGCGTAAGTAATGTCCGAGACTCGTAAACAGGTCCACATAGGTTGTTTCTTTCAAGTCAGGAATGATGACGCCGACGAAGCGATTGTGCCCTTGCCTCAACTGACTTGCTTGCGCACTTCGTTGGTAACCCAGGGCGCGCGCCGCATCTTCGACCTGCTTGATCTTCTTGATGCTAACGATTCCCTTTTTGTTCATGACATTGGACACGGTGCCATGCGACACACCGGCTAACTTGGCGATATCTTTAATGGTTGGCATATGCGCTCACTCCATTTCGTCGAGACTTTCCTAGCTTCAAGACTTGGCGGCAGAATCCTCTCTGCCCCGCGTCACGTACAATGCTGTCGCGGCGATGACCATGAGAATAACCGCATAGACAAAGGACATCGCCTGTGCATTTATCGTTGCCGTTTCATCGCTGGCGGCTTTGATCACAATCCCAAGCGGTTGCAGGAGCGGATGGTACAGGAAGACCGTCAAGTCGTAATCAGCGAGCAGACTATTCGCATTCAGGACAACCACTGCAAGCACCGAAGGTAGAATAATCGGTAGAACCACTCGGCGAAAAGTGTAGAAAGCACTTGCCCCGAGACTCTGCGCCGCTTCTTCGAGACTTCCTTCAACAGCAAAAAACGCGGCTTTGATCATGCGTAAGGAAAATGGAAGCTTGACGATGGTGTACCCCAGCAAGAGAATAAACGCTGTGCCAATCAGCACAGTGTTGCCCACCAAGATGTTCGGAGCATCATACGAGAGCATCAGCCCAACCGCAATCAACGAGCTAGGCAAGAGCCACGGAATGAGCATGCTGTACTCGAGTAGGTTCGCTAATTTGCCGCTGGATTTATGGAGGAGACGAGAGACCGCGAGTGCAATCGCAGCGACGCCAATCGCGGCAAAGATAGAATACAGCATGCTGACGACATAGGGCTTGAACGCATTCGGCTGTGTTACCAGGTTCACATAGTTTTCGATTGTCAGATTCTCAACCGCGATTACACCGGTCTTGATGTTCACAGATTGGGTAAAGGAATAGATCACAACCAGCACAATCGGGGTGGCATAAATCAGAAACAGCAGATAGGCAAGCCCATGCGCCAACGCGTTGGCGACCGGCGATTCGATTTTCTGCTTGGTCATTTTGGATTTGGTTTTGGCAATCGAAATATAGGTCCCGCCCTTTTCGATCTTGTTCATGACGGTCAGCAACAAAATCGTCGCAATGCCTAAGATAATTGCCAAGAGAGCGGCGATCTCTCTAGAGTACGTACTACTGGCAAATGTAATAATCATCGGATTGATGGTTTGGAATTCGGTGCCGCCGACAATCAAGGGCGCAGACAAGGCACTCAAGCCCGTCAAAAACGTGAGAATACTGATGGCAAAGAAGGTCGGCTTGAGCAAGGGCAGGATGATGCGAACCATAATCGTTCCAAACGAAGCTCCCAGGTTTCTCGCTGCCTCGATAACCTGGTAGTCAATGGCGCGGACGGCGTTCGTCAGAAAGAGCATGTGATTCGACGTGCAGGCAAACGTCATGATGAACATCACCGCCCAGTAGCCCTTGAACCAGGTCGGATCCAGTCCTGGGAGAATGCTTACGAGAAATCTCGTCATCAACCCGGTTTCGCCGTAAATGAACTTGTAACCGGTCGCCAAAACGATGCCGCCATAAATGAGCGTTGTCATGTAGGCGGCTTTGAGGATTTTAGCGCCCTTGATGTCGAAATATTCCGTGAATAGAACGAGCAAGGTTCCAACGACGTTGACGGAAATGGTGAGTGAGATGGCGAGAATAAAACTGTTGAGCAAGCTGCGCATGGCGCGTTCGGAGGAAAGCAGCTTGCCAAACACTTCGGTGGAGAATTCGCCATTCTTGTAAAACACGTTGAGGAGGATATTCGCATTGGGGTAGATCAGAAAAGCGATCACAAACCAGACCAAGAACACGCGAAGAACGAGTCCTCCGATATTGATGGTACTCAGTTTTTCCAACAGGGCGGATTTTTTCATGTTTACCTGCCGAGATGGGAGACGAACTCTAATATTGCATTACTGTAGCTGGATTGATAAAGAGATCAACCTGACTGCCCTGTTCAAATAGGACAACGCCGTCATTCTTTTCGATGCTCTTCAACGTTTGTCCCAGCACTTCAAAGTGGTACTTGGTGAATACACCGTCATATTCCGAGTCTTTCACGATCCCGCTCAAGCGAGCCAACCCATCTTTCCGTTCCAAAGAAATCGTTTCGAGCCGGATAAACCCTTCCTTCTCTGGGTCAAGTTGTTTGGACAATTGCGTATTGATTTCTCGAATGATATTCTCGTGCAGGGTGTTGATATCGCCGATGAATTCACAGACGAAGCGCGACGCGGATCTGTTGTAAATCTCGAATGGGGTGCCAACCTGCTCAATCTTGCCATTATTGAAAACGGCAAGCCGATCGGAAAGGGTCAATGCCTCTTCTTGGTCATGCGTCACATACAAGGTCGTGATACCGAGATCGCGTTGCAGCTTTTTCAGTTCGCCGCGCAGACCAATCCTGAGCTTGGCGTCAAGGTTCGATAGTGGCTCATCCAGACAGATGATTTTGGGTTGCATGATCATGGCGCGCGCCAATGCCACGCGTTGTTGCTGACCGCCGGAAAGCTGAGATACATTCTTAAAGAGTTGCTCTTCGCCCAGATCGATCTTGCGGGCAATCTCAAACACGCGCTGCCGAACTTCCGCCTTGTTCAATTTCTTGACGCGCAAGCCAAAGGCGATGTTCTCAAAAACATTCATCGTGGGAAAAAGCGCATAACTCTGAAAGACCATTCCGATTTCCCGCTTTTCCACGGGATCATTCGTAATGTCTCGATGATCTATCTGAATCGTCCCGCGCGTGGGGCGAATGAACCCCACCAAACTTCTCAGCGTGGTCGTTTTGCCACAACCCGATGGACCCAGGAAAGTAAAAAACTCTCCTCGCTGAATCACGAGGTTGAGGTCTGGAATCGCAACGAAATTGCCGTACTTGATCTCGATGTTATTGAATTCAATCATTGATTCGCTCCTAGCGCTGTGACAATGCCTGCTTGAACGCATGATTCCAAAAAGCCCAGCCCGATATTTCGAGCCGGGCTTGTCGCAAACATTGTAACAGACACACCACTTGGCGTCAAAGAATCAAAGGTTGTTTATCCCTGGGTCAACACAACCTTGCTAGATTTCACTTGACGTACTCTAGCTCGATTTTTTCCATCCATTTGTCGATGTTGCTGGCGACGAAGCTCCAATCCATCTTTTGCGGTTTGACTGCCGCCATCAACGCTTTCACTTCGGGCGCAGAGTTTTTCAGGGCTTCGGGGTGCGCCGGCGTCGAACCGAATTTGGCTGACCATTCCGATTGGATTTTCGCGGAACCAAACCAGTCCACGAATTCCTTGGCAAGTGCGGTCTTTTTGCTGTTGGTAAAGATCGCGACTTGCTCCACCACAAAGGGAACGCCAATCTCGGGAGTCATGAAATCGAAATCTACCTTGCGGTCTTTTTCATTCTGCAACAATCCGCTGCCCCACATCATAAACATCGGACGAGTACCACTGATGGCGTTGCCCCAATAGTCTTCACCCGTGGCGACGATGTGACCGTTTTGGATGAAACCCTTGATCGCTTCCCAGCCCTTGTCGGAAATGCCGTACTTGCCATTGGGATCGGCGTAACGCACGATGATACCTGCAAGAATGGTCTTGGCTGTGCCACCTCCGAGAGCGAGGATCGCATATTTGTCTTTGTACTCCGGCTTGGACAGGTCCGTCCAATCCTTCGGTGCAGTCTCCTTGCTGACAAATTTGGGGTTGTAAGCCAAGATCAAAGGTTGGACGACGATGGGATAATAGTATCCATCTTTGTCGCCAAATGCCATGTCTACTTCTTTCGCCCATGCCGGCTCATACTTGTGCAGCATGTTTTGCTTTTTCAGTTTTTCGTATTCCAAAGCGTTGAGACCAAAGACCAGGTCAGCAATCTGATTGTTCTTTTCAGCGACCAGTCGGTTCGTCAAGTCACCGGCTCCAAGCTGCAGGTATTCGATTTGGTAGCCGTCCTTGGCGGCGCGTTCTTTCAGCCAATCGCCACGACCATCCGATCCTGAATTAGTGTAGACAATCAGCGTTTTGTCGCCGGCGACCAGTGCCTTGGTAGGGGCGGCTGTCGGTTGTGCGGCGGCTTTAGTTGGAACCGCCGTCGAAAGTGCTGGCGCACTGGTGGGCGCAGCAGTGGGTGGCGGGGTGGCGGCTGGCGCGCAAGCGACCATCAGCCCTACGATCACCGCCATAATCACGAGAACACACAAGCGACCTTTTCTTCCGTTCATTTTTACTCCTTTTGGATGTCATCCAAGACCTTAAGCGTCATTTCACATAACCGATGTGAATATATTTCACCTAACCTCTGTGAGAATCCCACAGATAGGGAATTTCAATGAACCGATCCCGGCGACGATTGCGCCGTGCAAACCGGTGACTGATGTGTTTTTGCATCGCGCGTTC
>JACRBM010000007.1 GCA_016219275.1 Chloroflexota bacterium | reverse complement strand
TTCAATGCGCGAGACGCCATCGGCTGGAAGCCGACCGCGACCATGCGGAAAACCTGCTTCGCAGGTTGGATTCGCCCACAAACTGAACTAAACCCAGTCTGTGTACCCGGGATTTGTCAAAGTCAGTTCGCCCTTTGCCTCAATCGTCTCTCCGAAGGAGCGAGGAGGCAAATTCCTTCTCCCTACAAGGGAGAGGGCGACGGCGCGTCATTCAAGCGGCGTACTCGCCGTGTCAAAGACGCGCCGTCAGGTGAGGGTGACTAACGCGACTTGGACCACGCCCTAATAAAATCGCCTCGCGTATTTCTGCGCGAGGCGATGTGTTATCGGTGTCGAATTTTACGGTGTGACCTTGCTCACGAACACATCGGTGTTGCCAAATTGAGAACCACAATGTTCGGGCGGCGCGGGCTTGGTGCCAGGTTCGTGCGAGTACGGGTCCTGCCCCAAACGTCGCGCAACGCGGTCTGCCATGTCGCCGCGCACGACGGATGTGCCCGAAATGATTCGTTGATACTCATCTACCGCGGGGCAACCCACGCCGTTGCGTGCATCCGTGTAGATGAAGAACGCGTTCGCGTCGGTTGAAGCGAGCGTGTTGTAATCGCCGTAGAATTGACGCGCGAGATTGTTCTGCGCGCTGACGGCTGGGTCGGACGACGCGCTACTGATTTTGAGCGGCGCTGTCCAATTGCCGTTCGCCGGTTTGTTGACATACCAGGAATCAATCGCCGCGTTGCCGGCGCCAAACGTGTTAGGATTGATCGCTTTCAATGCTTGGTAGCCCACATCCACACGACCGTTGGGCGCGACATCCAATCCTTGGAAGAACGCGTACCCTTCGGCGGCAGTGCTCACTGTCGCGGGCGCGCTCCAAGACACGCCCTTGTTCGTCGAGGTGCTGACGACCACGCGCCCACCCGTTGCCGTACGATTTACCCACGCGGCGTACAATGTTGAACTCCCCACACGCGGATCCGCGGCGATGCTCAAGAACGAATCGGTGCGGAAATTCGCGCCGGGAATCGGGTCTTGAATGTCGGTCACAGTTCCGATCACCACTTCTTTCGCCCAGTTGTTGCCGCCATCCCGCGAAGCGGCGATGACCTGGGTATTGGCTTGTTCCCATGCCACGTACACACTGCCATCGGGACCGCTGCGCACGGCGGAACCTTGGCGACCATTGCCAGTCCCATTGTTGCCTGCCGGCGAAAGTTGCTTGGGTGCGGAAAATGTGTTGCCGCCATCCTTTGAAATCGCGACCATCACCGGCTCAGCCGGCGATTGCAAAGCCGAGCGGAATTCGGTCCAACTGATGTAGAGCCGACCAAAGTACGGACTGTTTGGATTGTTGTCCGCCCAAAGCGATTCCTTGTCGTTGAAATCGTTGGGATTGTTCTTGACGGTCGCGATGACCGGCGCGCTCCACGTTGTGCCGTTGTTGTCCGAGTACGCCACCGCGAGCAGTTCGGGCGCTTTGTTCGGCGGGTACGGACTGCGCCCGGTTTTGTACGATGCAAGGGTCGCATAATACGCGCGCGCGCCACTTGCATACGAGAATCCACCATTGCCATTCGGTTTGGGTCCAAAGACGATCACCGGATCGCCATCGGAAACGAGAGCACTGGCAATCCACCCGGCTTGGTCATCGAGCAGACCCAGGTTCGTCCAAGTGTTGCCGCCATCGGTCGAACGGTAAATGCCGGACGTGCCAACATCGGGGAAGAAGGAGCAATCATTTGCCGCGGCATTGGCGCCGCGCACGGGACCGGGACCGCACGGCGGTTGACGTTGCTCATCGTTCGAACCGGCTAACAGAATGTTCGGGTTCGTCGGATTGACCGCGATGGTGGGTTCGTTCTGTTTGTTGGTGGGAAACACCGCGGTGGTGTTTGAATTCGGAATACCTTGCACCTGCGGATTGTTTGCCTGACGATCTATGAAACTAGCGGCGCTGACGACCAGGACTGCCATGGCGGCGAGCATGGTTGCAAGCAACAGACTTTTGAGTAAGCGGTTCATGTTTTCCCCTTTCTTCGCTGATTAGATTGGATGCGTGTGTGAGATTGATTTGTGGGACTGGATGCGCCTGACCTCCTTTCTGCGACGCGGGAGAAAAATAAAAACCGTGACAACAAATATCACGGTCGGTTACGCCACTGGCTCTCCCTGGCTTTGGGCGTCCACTTGACAAGCCAGAGTTCATCGCCCCCGTCATGAGCAGATATTGAAAGGTGATTCAATTGCGATTGCTGGTGCGCCCACGATACGTGAATTACGGTTGTGAGTCAAGGGGGGAACTGGAAATTCTTTATTTGGGCGCAAAGTGTGTTTCCGAGGTTCGGTGTGGCAGTGCAATGTTCTGCAAGCCCGCAAAATTTTTGTGATGGTAAAAAACGAGGCAGAGTCGAGGGTGACTCCGCCGTGTTGTTTGTGCGGCATTGGTTGAACGCTCCGCGCGATGCCTGGTCTGCGTGCGTGAAATCTGCTCTGTGGGTTTGCGGCTTGGTATCCGTCGGATCGTGTCCGACGAAAAAACTCACGCAGGTCTGTCAAGCTCAGCCAGCCAGTTCAACGAACCAACGCGGTCGAATACGATTTGCATTCCATCCGAAATCACTTGCCGCGTCCCAGCATCCAACGGATGTTTTGCCCAAGCGGGTTGTGTGATGCCGAATTCGATTTCGAGTCCATCACGATACCAAACTCGGATCGAAGTGACCTTGCCCCATGCTTCCTTCTGCCATTTTGAGATCGCGCCGAATTGTTCCGCGAATGAAATGGAATTGAGATAGCGTTGCGGCTGGGTAGTGAGCACGACCAAATCCACATCCGAATCCGGGCGCGCCGTGCCGCGCGCATACGAACCGACCAGGAGGACGCCGGTGATGTCTGGTTGTTGTTCTGCCCAAGTTGTGAGGTGGGAGAGGAGGGTGGAGAAAGTCATGTCAGCGTGCTGCGATGTAGTCGTCTGATTCGGTTGGCGAAAGCACCGCTTATTGGGAGATGATACAAATTCATGTGTCTTGTTTCTTTCGATACTTACGAACTGTGGCTAGACGTATGAACAACTCAAGGGTTATGAAAGTATCGAGTCTATGTCTGGTCTGTTTTACAGACTTGGCGATACTTTTCAGTTTCTCTAAATCCATGTTTTCTTCTTGGAGCAATAATCCCTCTTTCCTTTTTGCTCGATGTTTTATCCTCTTGGCGGTTTCGGACGAATCTCCCCTTATCCAGAGCGAATGCGTTACCATATTGCGTTTCTCTTCAATACTGGCAACATCTTTGAGTAGAGTATCCAACTGGCGTTCAAGTCTTCCCAGAAGCGCAGTTTGTAATTTTTCATCGAGAGTTCTGGATCGAATCATATGTCGAGTTAACGCGCCGAAGGTGTCCACTTTGATTTTGAAAGACATTTCTGCGGTAAGAATCTTCGCCAATGTTGAGGCATCAATTTCAATAGCGTCATGTTGCATGACCAGAATCAGGAGTAAACTCAACCCATCGGTTAATGTGTGCTCAAGTACAGCAAATTCGATAGTGATTCTGCCTATGGCTTGAACAAATTTAGGGTTGATGCTAGGGTAACGTTCGATTTTCATGTTTGCCCTACTCTATTATCAATAGTGCTGTGCCGTAAACCGTTTCTATCCGCCACCGTGCTATTTTTGGCAAAATTAGGACGTGAAATTTTATGGTTCATTTGCAGGTTGTGTTTGCAGTGTTATACCAGGCACACGGTGCAAATAATTCATTTTGATTTTCCCAGAACACAAAACACCCACCGCCCGCCGCGCTCAAAACGCGCGCCAAGCAGTGGGTGCGAAAAAGTGTTCACCGATTCGATTGCGCGGGCAATAGTGAAACATACGTTGGCTCTGGTAACGATGGTTCAGAAATAACCTGGGGACAAGAATTTGCTTACGATTCAGACTATAGTCCAAACCGCGTCGAAAGTCAAAATCAATCTACCCAATTCTGAGTGTCTCCCAGTCAGGGTTATTGCAGATAGCCCGATCCATCAAAACGGAAATAGTGAAGCGTGGCGCTGTTGGCGTTGCCTTGCATCCAGGAAACCGTCCCGTCAACGCGCGTGCGGAACGAGTCATCGCGATTTCCCCAGACAATGCCCAATGACGACACCTCTTCCGGTCCCGCTAGGAAACTTCCATTCCCATCAATCACACTGAGCCAATAAGTGGCGTTGTTGGTTGTCGTCCAGCCAACCAAGTAGCGATCCGTTGTGAGCGTCGTGCCCAGGCGCGCGATGGTTGGATCGCGCTCGTAATCACCGGCCGTGTTCGTCAGCCAAACGTAACTGCTGGCGAAGGCATTGTTTATCGTCGCCAGTCCAACGCCCCGCCCAGTATAGCCAGGGCGATTGAGTGCGTTGAACACCAGTTTCCAGGTCGTGTCACTGTGCGCGATCTGCCCCAATTGGGATGACGTACTGCCGCCGCAATTGCCATCGCCGGCATAGACGCTTTGACTGTCGTTCAGCAAAATTCCCTTCGAGGCATAACAATCACTTGCACAAACCGGCACAAACTTGTTCAACCCAGGATGGTAATTGACCGGTTCAGCCAGCGAATGGGAACAGCCCCATTGCCATCCGCCGGACTGGATGACGCCGCTATCATTTATATAGGTGAACTGATCGCCTTCGTGTCCCTGCACCCAGCCCGAATCTCCATGTACGCCAAAGTAGGCGGCGTACAAACCATTACCATAGGTCAGCCGACTATCGCCAACCCAGCCGCCATTGTAACTCGTCAAGGGATCGTCAATGCTGGTTTTCCAAATCTCGCTGCCGTCCGCATTGCGCTTGGACAGCCACATGATTTTGGAACTGGGATCCCACAACAGGATCGCAAACTTGCCGTCGCTGTGCGCGGTCAAGCCGCGGACATACTGGGCGGAGAAATTGTAGGTCTGGGTGATGCTGTTATTGTTGATGATGCAGACGTGCCCGTTGCCGCTCGCGTCCGTCCATCCGACCAACGTGTTTCCATTTGCCAATGGCTCATGATAAAGGCGCGGTCCGATGGCGCACCCGCCCCAGGTGCAGAAACTGCCGATGTTGGCTTCGAGTAATTGGGGTAACGTGACGACGATGTGAGTGATTTTTGGTTTGAGGGTTCCGCCGATTCCGCCTTGAATAAACGGCAGAAAATAGTACGCTGTCGCGTTCGGAGCACGCGCCAAACTCATCGCGCGGTCACCTGATGCCATCGTTGATATGCCAGCCCATACGTCTTTGGGTGTGATCGGCAGCAGGAATGAGACGAGTAAAATTGTCAGCGAGCATAGCGCGATCAAGCGCCACGGAATTCGTTGTGCGCGCGGTCGTGTAGTTGTTGGCTTGTCCAAAGTTTGCATCTCCTATCAAATTCTATAACCCCGTGTTTAGTAATTTTTTCCGATCACCGGCAGAAACCAGCAGTGCGGGATGACGCTTGGACTGGCAGTGATTTTGTAGGTGTATGTGTGCATGAGTGTGTCCGATGCCGCCCAGAATCCAACGTTATCGTCATTCGGATTAATAGAGGGTGTTATCCATCCAGTCACTTGAAGCGGTTGGTCAAGCGTGATATCAATCGAAGGCGCATTGATTTTCCAGCTAGACGTGCCGCCCTGGATTCCGAAAAACTGAGTGATGACCGGCGGCTGGATGACCCAACCACTTGAAGGAATTGGATACAGGTAGCAATCGGCATAAACGGCTTGGGCATCCCATTGCGTTGACGAAATATGCATCGAAGAGAGCGTCGCCGGTTTGAATGCCTCGCCCGGCTTGGAATCAATTGGAATGTTGCCAGTTACTGTTGTGACCACTATCGCGCTAATCATGCTCGATATGGGTGGAGAAATTGTCACAGTCGAGGAGACATTGAGACTTGCGATCGTGCCGGTGATGGACAAGACCAAATCCTGATTCACGGTTTGCCAAGTTGCCGAGATGGGTGCGCCATGATGATACGTTCCACTACTCCAAAAGGCGGGCATCAAGACAATGGAGGTGCCCCAACCGGAACCAGGTCCATAGTTCATTCGCAAATAACTATCGGTGAGGTGAAGCACGCCGTATTGAGGAAAGTCAATCCCACTGCCATACGCGATTTGGATTTCATTGCCAACCTGATTCACACTCCAGCTTCCATTCGGCGCGCTGGTAACTGGTTCGCTGATGATGACAATCAAGAGGATGTTCAGCCCCATGAAGCACAACCCCAGGATTTTCGATGTCATTTCGTCCTCCAGTCCGCTGTTTCATTCCGGCGCATGTTAGAGTCGAGTGAAAATAAAACAACACCCACCGCTCGCCGCGCGTCGTCACGCGCGCCAAGTAGTGGGTGCGAAAAAATGTTCACCAATTCGATTGCACGGGCAATGTTGAAACATCCGTTTCCTTGGATAACGGTGATTCAGAAATAACCCGGGGCAAAGATTAGTTTACATTGCAGAGTATAATGCCAATTCTTGGGAGAGTCAAAATGAAGGACAGGTCGAATAGCTCAACATCACCAAGTAGCTGCCGTCAGATTCTCAAGTTCGCTAAAATGCGCGTCGCGGGTAATCAAGGTCAAGTCATGCTGAACCGCGATTGCCGCAATCCAAACGTCATTCTCGGGCATCGGTCGCCCTTTAGTTTTCAAAGCGTTTTTGATTTCTCCATAGCGGCGCGCAGTTTCTAGGTCGCATCCCAATACAACGCTATTTGTTGCGAATTCATCCACGCGTGCGAGATTCTCTTTCGCGCGTTCTGATTTCCGCACGCCAAAATACAACTCGCCCGTTGCAATGCTGGGAACAAAAATTTCGTCAGCTTGCGCGAGGTTATCTTTGATGGCTGACTCGCCAGCAAAACGCGCGATGATAATATTCGTAAGGTATTGTGCCTGCAAAGCGCAACAGGTGTTGCCCAGGTACGCCATGTGGAGCAGACGAAGCAAGCGCACGCGTGAATTCAAGCACACGCCACTGCAATTCGTTCGGTAGCGCGCGGAGTTGTTCGATCACTTTATCTGCAATCGGAGTATCCATTTTGTCCTCTTTATCATTGATAATTGTACACTGAAACCCGATCGGCGTAAATGTTCGCACCAACAAACCACGGTTTTTCTAAAGTCATTTGCAGACCCATCCCCCTGCCCCCTTCCCTTATAGGGAAGGGGGTTGGGGGTTAGGTTGGCAAGTGAGTCAAGCGACGTTTGAAAAGCCGCACCAACAAACACACTCACCATACTGCGAACACGCGACGCGGTCAAAATAATCAAGGTAGATGATCTGCTCCTGCGACTTGTCAAAAACGCGTGCGTGCCATCACTGGGTTGGTGCGCGTCGCCACACAAACAGCCCAACGTAAAACACAATCGCCATCGCGATGAACGACGCCAAGCCAAACGGCGCGTCCAGTGTTTTGACCATGAACAGCGAGGGCGTGTTCAACGCGCTGACCGTATAATTGGCGACGAGCGCGGTGAACACATTCACCGCCGTGTGCGCGCCCATCGCTAATTCGAGCCGGCGATCTTGCAGCGTGATGAGCGAAAACAATATCCCGACCAAGAAATAGTACGCCGGCAATAGCAGCGGGTCAACGCTCACTTCAGGGTTGAACAGATGCAACGCCATAAAAATCAAACTGCTGATGATCGCGGCGATGAACGGTCGGCGGAACCACAATCCCAGCCCTTGCAAAAGATACCCGCGGAACATCAATTCTTCGCCTATCGTTTGAATCGGAATCAAGATCAACACGAGCGGCAGGAACTTGAAAAACTCGACTGGCTTGAAAGCGAATTCATAACGACCGGGAAAGAGCACGGCTTCCGCTATGCTCGCGAGCGCAGACAAGAGGAAAAAGAAACCAAAGCCGACGGCAAAGCGTTTCCAATCCACGCCCGCGCGCGGCGTGATGAGTGATCGCACCGGACGCGAATGAATTACGCGCACGGCGATCAACACCCCCGCGCACAATGCCGCCGCGCTCAACATCAGAATGACAAACAACCATGCTGGGTCAACGCCGACGATCCGTCCCGTAAGCATGTCCAGTTGCGTGTTTGGATCGCTGTCTAGCATGACGAAGAGGACGAGACCGATACCCAGCACGAAACTTGAACCCAGCCAGACGACCAGAATCGCGAACAAGGATAGTACGTACCGCCACCATTCGTTCTTTCCTTCGCGTGCGAGAGTGATGTACTCCATCGAAACCTTTCGAATGGCGATGTTCCTATCGCCAATCCGTTTGTCGGTGATCCGCAAAATCAGTACACCAGAAAATCCGGCGTGCAGTAGCGTTCCATCCACGCGAACGGATGATGCCACTTGAGTCCCTTGTGACTCGGACCGATCGGACCCGCGTGCCCTAGTTTTCCCAGGATGCGAACGCCCCACGAACCGGGAAACGCCAACCATTTCTTGTGCTGCCACGCTGGCGCGTCACTCTCTGGCGGACCGACCGGATCGGGCAAGAGTTCGACGCGCGGCGCGATGGGCGCGCACACCTTCGCGTCCGGCACGCGGTCGGTACGCGTCGTCGTGAAATTCACATTGAGCCGCACGCCGATGAATGGAATGATAAATCCCGGCACGGTTGTCATGTAACCCATTGCCACATGCTGAAAGTACGACGCGTGTGAACCAGCGGCGACGTACACCAACGCGTGTGCGTCGCGTGCGCGCTCGACCTCCGACCAGTGCCGGCGTTTACCGGTTTCGTGCGCGTAAAAACTCGCGCCGACCGCGCGATAATCGCCGTCCGCATAGCGCAAGAAAACGCAGACGCCTTCCCAATCGCCCTCGTGTTGATTCGCCCAATCGTCGTAGTAATAGCAAAACCAGTACTGGATCGCGAGATCGTCGTCTGACGCATTCGCCGGTGTAAAGAACGGTCTGCCCACTTCATCGGGCGCGGGCACACCCGCTTTGTCGAGATCCGTCGCGCGACGCGTCGCCAAGTTCGCTTCGCCGCGTGTTTGTGTGCGCGCGTACGCGATCACCGGCACGCGCGCGCGGTCCGCGCGCGAGCGCCCGACGAGATCAAAATACATTTTCCACGCGTGTTCGCGATTGGGGAGGAGATGATCGAGGAGAATCAGTTGATCGTTCGGCGCGGCGGTCGCCAGCGCATCGAGCGTAGCCGGTTGGCGTGGTTTGAACAGACCCGCGGCAAGCGAACCTTTTTCCAGCAACAGCTCGATGCCGTGCGGGTGATAGTCGCCAATGCTTGGCGCGTTTGTCCCAGGTCGCGCCAGCTCGGGCGACTCGGGAAACAGGACGAGGTGTGGCGCAAAGCGTTGCGCCAGTTCGTCACGTGCTTGCCAGTCTAGCGTGGGCATGTTTACCTCGCGCGATTAGGCGACCAGTTTTTCAAACTCGGCAACATCTTGCCGAACCACGTCGAGACTCGCGCGCCAAAAGTCCGGCGTGCGAAGGTCAATCCCGAAACGCGCGGCAAGGTCGGCGGCATTCGCCATTCCGGTGGACGCTAACAAATCGTCGTACCCCGCTTTGAATTTCGTTGCGTCGTCGAGATAGCGCGCGTACAAACCCAGCCCAAAAAGCAAGCCGAACATATACGGAAAATTGTAGAGGGTCGCGTTGTAATAGTGCGGCTTCAGCGCCCACATGTACGCGTGCAACGCGTTCGCATCGAGTCCATCGCCGTACGTATCCCGTTGCGCTTGCAACATCAATTCGCAAAACTCGTCCACGGATAATTCGCGTTTTTGACGTTGATCGAACACGCGTTGCTCGAAGAGAAAGCGGCTCGAAATATCCACGACGACCTGGCACGCGTCTTCCAACATCGCTTCGAGGATCACGATTTTTTCTGGCGGGTTGGCGTCTTGCATCGCTGCGCGCGTCGCGAGCCGCTGGCAAAAAATGCTCGCGGTCTCGGCGAGCGTCATCGGCGTTTGCCGTTGTAACATCGTGCGCGAGGCGAGATTGAAATTGTGGTACGCGTGACCCAGTTCGTGCGCGAGCGTGCCGACGCCGCCGAACGCCGGTTTGAAATTCGAAAACACGCGCGATTCATCTTGACGGATCGCCATGCAGAACGCGCCGTCGCGCTTGCCGAGCCGCGGCTCGGCGTCAATCCATCGCTCGCGGAACGCGCGCGCGCCCAGTTCGCCCATGCGCGGCGAGTACGCGCGAAACGTCGCGACGATGAATTGTTCGGCGTCGGCGAACGACCACGCGCGTCCGCCGTCGCCGACCGGCGCAAAGAGATCGTACCACGCAAGCGCGGGCAAATCGAGTGCGCGCGCTTTGGCGTGGAGGTAACGCCGAAAATCTGGGAACGATTCGTGCGCCGCGGTCATCAGCGCGACAATCGTCGCGCGGTCAATGTTGTTTTCGAACAACGCCACGTCGAGCGGCGATGCCCAGCCGCGTCGCTGGCTCAACAAATTCGTCGTGCCTTTGACGCTGTTCAGCGCGGCGGCGAGCGGCACGGCGGCATTCTTCCACGCGGCGAGTTCCGCGTCGTACGCCGCGCGGCGGATCGCGCGATGCGGGTTGGATGCGAGATTTCGAACCATGCTCATCGGCAGGGCTTGCGTCTTGCCGTCCAATTCGACGTGAACGGTCAACTGGGACGAGAATGTGCCGTGCAGTTTTTGCCACGCCGTCGCGCCCATCAAACGCAATTCTGCCGCGAGGGTTTCTTCGGCGAGCGACATTTGATGTTGCGCTTCGATGCGCGCCTTAGTCAGCATGAACGCGTGATCGCGCGCGACCTGGGATTGCGCGAGGAGCGCATCTACATCGAGCGAGCCGAGCCACGCGCTCCAGCGCGTGCCGAGCAGTTGCGTGCGAACCTGGGATTGTTGCAATTCGCTCAACGTTGCCTGCGCGCGATTATCGCGCGAGTCGGTCGCGACAAAACTGTTGATGTACGTGGCGACCGTGCGCGATTCGTCGAGCAACGCGTTGAGTTGGTTGATCGCTTGCTCGAACGTCGTCACCGTTTCCGCGTCGAGCGGCAGGGGGGCGCGCCGCGTGATCTGGTGCGCGTCGAAGAACTGGGTCAACCGATCTATGGATTCTAAAACGGATTTGAACGCCGCGTCGAACTCGGGCGAATCGAGCGCGGGGAAAATCGTGCTCATATCCCAGTGGGGCAGAGCGGATGAACTGGACATCGTTGTCTCCGGGTGCGTTGTGAATTTTTCACAACCACACAGAATATATTCGGTATGCTTCCGTGGTTACCATTATACGCGATTCTAAAAACGCGTCTATGCCTCGCTCGCGCGATGATGCTGGCGCGCGAGATTGGTGATCCACTTTTTGGAAACGAAACGCCAGGTCGCGAGCGTGCATTTGGTCACCTCGTCGCTCAACGTCAAGAGGTACACCCAGTACACCGGCAAATCGAACATGAACGCGCCCGCCGCCGCGAGCGGGATGCCGATCATCCACAACGGCACGGTGTCAATCACCGCGCTCACGCGCGCATCGCCGCCCGCGCGCAACACGCCGACGATATACATCATGTTCGACGCTTTGACCCACAACGTCAATGCCATGACCGTCAGCACCGCGCGCGCGAACCGATGCGTCGTCGCATCAATCTTGTAGAAACCGAGTAGCCCATCTGCGCTCAAAAAAATCGCCGCGCCGGTCAACACGGCGAGCGCCAACACGATTTGTAAAAAACGCGTCGCATACTCGAACGCCTTGTGTTCTTCGTCCGCGCCGATGCGATTGCCGATCATAATCGCGGCGGCATTTGCCAATCCAACGAATGGCACGTACGCCAAATTCTGAATCGTCTCGGCGATGCTGACCGCCGCGACTGCCTCGGTCCCGATTCTGCCGTAGATCAAACTGTACGTCGTGATGCCGAACGACCACACGATTTCGTTAGCGGCGACCGGCAACATCGTCTTGAGCACGCTCGTCAAAAAGCGCGAATCGAACGCGAACAACTCGCGTAGCCCTGCCGCCGCGACCGATTGCCGCGCGTACGTCGTCGTGAGGATCAATCCGCATTCGAGCCAGCGCGCAACCACCGTCCCGATCGCGCTGCCTTGCACGCCGAGCGCGGGCAAACCGAACGCGCCAAAGATCAACGCATAGTTGATGACCGCGCCCAGCCCCAACGAAAAAACGCTGATCGTGACCGGCACGCGCACATGTCCGGTACTGCGCAACGTGATGGCATAGCCGGTCGTGAGCGCAATCGGCAGATAGCTCCATCCGGCGATTCGCAAAAACTCACTGCCGAGTACGATCACGGCGCGGTCGCTCGAGTACACCCCGAGCGCGAGATCGGGGACGACGAGCGCGACGAACGTGAACGCGCTTGCGCCGAGCGCACCCAAGCCAAGCGCCACGCCGAGCACGCGACGAATATTCGCAATGTCGCGCGTGCCCCAAAACTGCGCGACGAAAATCGCCGCGCCGCTGCCGATACCAAAGAGAAACAGTTGCATCAAAAACGCGATTTGTCCGGCGAGTCCGACGGCGGCGACGGACGTTTCGCCCAGTTGTCCGATCATCATCACGGTCACGAGACCGAGCAACGAAAAGATCAATTGCTGGAGCGCGATGGGCAACCAGAGTTTCAACAACGTCGCGAAAAAATCGCGGTCGGCGAAAAATGTCTGCACGAAAATCCTTTGCGAAAGAAAATCCGAAGGGCTGATGAACCAGACCTTCGGGCAATTGGTTCTGACGGCGGCGGCGATTATACCACGATTGCGCGGGCGGATTCGCTTTTTATGCGCGCATCCTTTTTTGGGCTTGCGCGATTTGTTCGCGTACCGCGTTCGGTCCCGTGCCACCGATCACCTCGCGCGCGGCGACGGACTGCGCGAAATCGAACACGCGATAAACATCGTCGCCAAATTCCGGTGCGATGTGTTGGTATGCGTCGAGCGGCAACTCGGATAGCGCGATGCCGCGCGCTTCGGCAAGCTTGACCGCTTCGCCGGCTTTGCGATGCGCGTCACGGAACGGCATCCCGCGTCGCACGAGATAGTCCGCGAGATCGGTCGCGAGCATCCCCGCGTCGAGCGCGGCGCGCATTCGCTCCGCGTTCACGCGCATCGTGTGAATCACGCCCGCGACGACCGGCAACAACGCGCTGAGTGTGTCTATCGAGTCGAACAGCGGTTCCTTGTCCTCTTGCAAATCCTTGTCGTACGACGAGGGCAGACCCTTGAGCATTGTGAGCACGTTCGTGAGATTGCCGACGAGTCGTCCGGCTTTGCCGCGTGCCAGTTCCATCGCGTCCGGATTTTTCTTTTGTGGCATCAAACTCGATCCCGTCGCGTACGCGTCGTCCATCGTGATGAAACCGAATTCCGCGCTCGAATAGTACACCAAATCTTCGCCGAGCCGCGAGAGATGCACGCCGAGCAATGCCGCGGCGAACAAGAACTCGGCGATGAAATCGCGATCGCTTACCGCGTCAATGCTATTTTGACTGACCTCGCCAAAACCCAGTTCGCGCGCGAGAAAATCGCGATCAATGCCTAGCGCATTCCCCGCAAGCGCGCCCGCGCCAAGCGGCGAGATGGATGTGCGCGACCTGGCATCGGTCAAGCGTTCATAATCGCGTTCGAACATCCAAAAGTACGCCATCAACCAATGCGCGAACAAGACCGGTTGTGCGCGTTGAACGTGCGTATAACCTGGCATCACCACGTCGAGATGCTGTTCTGCTTTCTCGATGATCGCGGTTTGCACATTGCGAATGGCGGATTGCAAATCGCCAATCGCACTTAACACGAACAAACGCGCGTCCGTCGCGACCTGGTCGTTGCGACTACGCCCGGTGTGCAGTTTGCCGGCGACCGCGCCGACGAACTCGCCCAAGCGCCGCTCGACCGCGGTGTGAATGTCCTCGTCGCTCGGTTTGCTCTCGAATGTGCGCGCGTCGAATTCCTGTTTGACGCGTTGCAAGCCGTCAATCAACGCGTCGCGTTCCGTGTCGGTGATCGTGCCCGCGCGCGCGAGCGCCTTGGCATACGCGATGCTCCCGCGAATGTCCGCGGCGTACAATCGCCAATCGAAACGAAACGAATTGTTGAGGTACGCGAATTGGTCGTCAATCGCTTTGGAAAATCTGCCGCCCCACATCGTGATTTTCGATTTCTGATTTTCGATTTTCGATTGACCAATCGCAAATCGGCAATCGAAAATCGAAAATTCGCTAGGTTCTGTATTTGCCGTTGATCGTCACGTAATCGTGTGAGAGGTCGCACGTCCAGACCGTTGTGCCGGCGTTGCCCATTCCGAGATCGAGTCGAATCGAGATGTCGGTTCCGGCAAGCGCTGCCGTCGAATCAGCTTCGTCGAAATTGGTTGGCATGCCGTTCGAAAACACATTCACATCGCCGAACCAGAGTCTGAGGTTAGCCGGTTCGACCGCGATGCCCGAGTACCCCGCCGCGCACACGACGCGTCCCCAGTTCGCATCGCCGCCGTAGAGCGCGGTCTTGGTCAGCGGCGAATTCGCAATCGCTTTCGCGACGCGCACCGCGTCGTCTTCGCTCGCCGCGCCGCGCACGACGATCTCGACGAACTTGGTCGCGCCTTCGCCGTCGCGCACGAGTTGTTTGGCGAGATCGGTGCAAACCTGGGTCAACGCGTTGGTGAACTCGGCAAGTTGCTGCGTATTGCGTATTGCGTAATTGGACGCCCCGTTCGCCAGCACGAGCACCGTGTCGTTCGTGCTCATGTCGCCGTCCACGCTGATGCGATTGAAACTCTGGTTGACCGCCGCGCGCAATGCCTGGTCGAGCAGGTTGGGCGCGATCATCGCGTCAGTCGTGATGACCGCGAGCATCGTCGCCATGTTCGGATGAATCATGCCAGCGCCTTTGCACATGCCGCCGATGGCGAATTGCGAATCGCGCATGGCGAAAACTTTTGGTCTTGTATCCGTCGTCATAATCGCGCGCGAGGCATCGTCCCCGCCAGTGTACGATAATTTCTTTGCCGCGTCCGCGACGCCGGCAAGAAGTTTGTCCATCGGCAAGCGTTGCCCGATGACGCCGGTTGACAGCACGAGCACCTGGTCGGCGCGAATGCCGAGCGCGCGCGCGGTCGCTTCGGCGGTTGCGCGCGTGTCCGCGAGTCCCGCATCGCCGGTGCACGCGTTCGCACAGCCGCTGTTCGCGACGACCGCGCGAATCGCGCCAGGATTGTTCGCGAGCGTTGCTTGATCGTACAGCACCGGCGCTGCCTTGACGCGATTCGTCGTGAACACGCCCGCGCACGCGCAATCGTGATCGCTCGCGATCATCGCGAAATCAAGCGCGCCCGTTTTCTTCAATCCACACGCCACACCCGCCGCGCGAAAGCCGCGTGGAATGGTGACGCCGGTATTGGTTGATGATTGCATTGCTTTTCCTCAAAGGGAGCAGGGGAGCAGCAGGTCAGGGGCGATTTTTTCTCCCTGGCACCCACGCTCCCTTGCTCCTCTGCTGCGCTATCAGTCGCGCTTGAACTTGGAATAATCCGGCTTGGCGTACACGCTTCGACCATGACGCTCGAAATCAATCAGCGCGCGTACCTTCAACGGCAAACCGAACAGGCGGATGAATCCTTCCGCGTCCTTTTGATTGTAGACATCTTCTTGTCCAAACGTCGCGTAATCTTCGCGATACAAACTGTGCGGCGACTTGCGACCGACGAGGATGACGTTGCCTTTGTAGAGTTTCAGGCGCACCGCGCCGGTCATCGTCTTTTGCGTTTCGCGTACGAACGCGTCCATCGCTTCGCGGAGCGGCGTGAACCATTGCCCGTTGTAAACCAGGTCGGCGTAGCGCAACGCGATGACTTGCTTGTAGTGCAATGTCTCGCGATCGAGACAAATCTGTTCGAGCGCGTCGTGCGCTTCGGTGAGGACCGTGCCGCCGGGTGTTTCGTACACGCCGTGCGATTTCATCCCGACCAAACGATTCTCGACCAGGTCAACGCGACCGATGCCGTGCTTCGCGCCGATTTGATTCAAGAGCGTAACGATTTCGAGCGGTCCCATCGCCCGTCCGTTGATCTTGTGCGGGATGCCTTTATCGAATTCGATTTCGACGTACTCGGGTTCGTCGGGTGCTTGTTCCGGCGACACCGAAAGTTGGAACATCGCGGTTTCCGGTTCTTGCCACGGGTCTTCGAGAATGCCGCCCTCGTGCGACAAGTGCCACAAGTTCCAATCGCGCGAGTAGATGGATTTGATCGTCGCGGTGACCGGCACGTTGTGCGCTTTGGCGTACGCGATCGCGTCCTCGCGCGAGCGAATGTTCCACTCGCGCCAGGGCGCGATCACTTTCAATCTTGGATTCAACGCTTGGTACGTCAATTCGAAGCGCACCTGATCGTTGCCCTTGCCGGTCGCGCCGTGCGAGACCGCGTCCGCGCCTTCCAACTCGGCGACCTCGACTTGCGCCTTGGCGATGAGGGGTCGCGCGAACGACGTGCCGAGCAAATACTTGCGCTCGTAGACCGCGCCCGCGAGGATGGTTGGATAAATATAGTCCGTCACAAATTCTTCGCGCAAATCCTGGATATAGCATTTGCTCGCGCCGCTCGCGATCGCTTTCGCCTCGACGCCGGACAAGTCATCGCCTTGCCCGATGTTCGCGCACACGCAGATGACTTCGCAGTCGTAATTCTCTTTGAGCCACGGCACAATGACCGACGTGTCCAGCCCGCCTGAGTACGCTAGGACGACCTTGCCGGCTTTTTTCTTTTCCATGATTCCTCCTGTTGTGATTTCAGATTTTCGATTTATGATTTGCGATTAGCGAGTAGCGAATGGCGAATAGCGAATGGCGATCTTGTTTGCTGACTGTCTACTGTTCACTGTTCACTGTTCACTGTTCACTTCTCACTGATTTCACCATCGCCACTTCGTCGCACGCGAGTTGCACCGGGCAGAGTGAACAATCGCGCCACACTTTTTCCGGAAAATTTTCCTTGTCCGTGATGATGAATCCTAGTTTCTCGAAAAAGAGCACCGCGCGTGTGAGTGTGAACACTGTCGCGATGTTTCGTTCGCGTGCAAGGTCAACGAGCGCATTGACGATTCTGCCGCCGATGCCGAACTGGCGATAATCCGGCGCGACCGCAAGCGAGCGCACTTCGGCAAGCGCCGAATGCATCTCGACGAGCGAGCCAACGCCGACGACGCGCTGCTGATCCGTCGCGACGATCCAATCGTCAATGCTCGCGCGAATCGCGTCGAGCGAGCGCGGCAGCAATTGTCCCTCGCGTTCGCCGAGATTCACGAGCGCGGCGATACTGGGCGCGCCCGCGAGCGTGGCGCGGCGAACGATGATGTCGTTCTGCGCCACAGTAAAAACAGGCAGGTGTATAAAACTCTTGGTCATCATAACGTCCTCTGGATTATGTCTGTGGTGCGGGCTGCTAGCCCGCACGAGCGGACGAGCCGTCCGCTTCACATTTTTTCGTGGAAAATATTATGCTTTGATTCGGTACCAGTACTGATAAATTTCTTTGAAACCGAGATTGGCATAGAGCCGCAGCGCGGGCGGATTGTTCAGCATCACTTGCAAATACGCGTAGCGCGCGCCGTTCGCTTTGCCCCACGCGAGCAGACTTGCCATCAATAGTTTGCCGTACCCTTGCTTGCGCCAAGCCGCGTCCGTAACGATGTCGTAAAAGCCGATGTACTCGCCTTGACGCACACCCAAACCGCATGCGATTATCTGCCTGTCGCGCCGGATTGCAGCGAAGCATTTTTGCGGAAGGATGTTCCCCAGGATTTGCCGCAACGTGACCTGGCGTTCATCTTTCACGCTGCTCATGCGGCAGAAACTTGCGAGCCATTCGTCGGAAAGGGCTGGGTTTAACTCGGCGTTCACCGTCCAAGTCGTGTTGTCCAATTCCATCGTGTGCACACTCGTCGGCGAATCAACCACGTACCCGCGCTCTGCCAGTACCGCATCCAGGTTTTCCGGGTGTACTGCCGTCGTCATTTTGAAAACGACCGGCAACTGTTTCTCGCGATAGACCTGCTCGCAAAATTCGATTTGCGCGTTCACATCGCGAGCCGATGCGTACATCGGATTGATCGAGTTCGCGCGTTTGGTGTAGCCGTCCGCAAAGCGGAGCACCCAGCCGTCTACGAACATGGTTTGCAGTGAAGACCATGCGTTGAGCGAGAGTTCTTCGATGTGTGTGATCATTTTGCGGTTCCTCAACTATGCAACTGTGCAACTATCAAACTAGTGCACCATCGCACTAACCAACTTCTGTTAGCACCTTTGCCAGCCCTTCTACCAACTCATCCACGTGCGTCTTTTGGAATACGAGCGGCGGGACGAATCGCACGACCTTTTCGCGCGCTTGAATCAGAAGCAAGCCGTGCGTGTAACCGCGCTCGCGCACCTTTGCCGCGTCAATGTCCAACTCCAAGCCGATCATCAAACCGCGTCCGCGCACCTCTTTGATGTGCGGCGAATTGATTTCGCTCAGTCGCTCCATCAGATAATTCCCAGTCTCGTTGACGTGCGCGAGAAATTTCGGATCGCTGACGCGATTGAACACATTGAGCGCGATCGCGGTAATGAACGAACCGCCGCCGAACGTGGTGCCGTGCTCGCCCGCGTGCATCGCGGATGCGACCGCATCCGTCATCAGAATCGCGCCAATCGGCAAACCGCCGGCGAGTGGTTTCGCGATGGTCATAATATCCGGCGTCACGCCCGACCACGCGTGCCCCCACAATTTGCCGGTGCGACCGACGCCGCATTGGATTTCATCAAAGATGAGCAACGCGCCGCGCGCGTCGCACAACGCACGCACGCCGCGCATGAATTCGTCGCTCGCCGGATACACGCCGCCCTCGCCTTGCACCGGCTCGATGATGACCGCCGCAGTCTCGTTCGTGATCGCCGCGCGCACTGAATCCAGGTCGTTGAAATTGGCGAACGAGACACCTGGCATCAACGGGCGAAACGGCGCTTGGTACTTTTCCGAATCGGTTACGGCGAGCGCGCCCATCGAGCGTCCGTGGAAACTGCCGCGCAGCGCGACGAAATTCTTGCGTTGCGTGTCCGCGCGCTCCGCGTGATACTTGCGCGCGAACTTGAGCGCGCCTTCGATTGCCTCGGTGCCGGTGTTGGAAAAAAAGACTTTGTCGGCAAACGATTTTTCGACGAGGGTTTTCGCCAGCGCGACCTGGGATTCGGTGTAAAACAAATTCGACGTGTGAAGCAACCCCGTCGCCGCGTCCTGAATCGCCTTGACGAGTTCGGGATCGCTGTAACCGAGCGCATTCACCGCGATGCCCGCGGCAGTGTCGAGATATTTATTGCCGGCGGCATCGTACACGTACACGCCCTCGCCGCGCGTCAATACGAACGGCGGGCGAATGTACGTTTGCGCGAGGTACTGCTTTTCGGCTTGGATGATTTCTTCGGGTTTCATGTTTCTCCTTTGAGAGACCGCAGACGACCGACCGCCGCTAATTGGACGACGGTCTGCCATCGGCAGTTAGCGGTCAATTCGAAAACACAGTTCCGCTACCGGTCAACAATCCTTCCAGATTCGTAATCCGCGCGGCTTGCGCACCCCCAGCAATGGCATCAAGCGCGGCGCGGACTTTGGGGATCATACCGCCTTTGATGACCTGGGATTTGATGAGCGCTTCCGCTTCGCGCGCGGGGAGGGTGGGAATCACGCAGTCGCCTTGCAGAACGCCGGGGACGTTCGTGACGAACACGACTGCGTCTGCGTTCAGCGCGGCGGCAATCGCGCACGCGACCGAATCGGCGTTCACATTATACGCGCCTTCGTCGCCAAGCGAAATCGGCGAGATGACGGGAACCACTTGGCGCGTGACGAAATCCTGCACCACCTCGCCGCGTACACCGACGACTCGCCCGACTCGCCCCAAATCGCCGGCGGGGTGTTGCATCTTTTCGACGCGCACGACGCCGCGATCCACACCGCTCATGCCGATCGCGTCCACCCCGGCATTCAACAATGCGATGACGATGCGCTTGTTCACACGTCCGCTCAACACCATTTCAGCAATCGCAAGCGAGGCGTCGTCCGTCACGCGCAAACCCTCGACAAAACGCGGCGTCAAACCAAACTTGAGTTGCAAGTCGGCGATCTCTTTGCCGCCGCCGTGAACGACGACCGGCGTCTCTTCCATTTTTGCAATCGCACTCGCGAATCCGGTCAGGAAATTCGCGTCGTCAATTTCGTTTCCACCAACCTTTAAGACTAGCATGATTCCTCATCCCGAAAATTTATTGGGACGCGGATAAACGCGGATAATAATGAAAATCTGTGTTTGTTTGCGTTTGTCCGCGTCCAATTATATCAATCCAGTCGTTTCCTCAATCCCAAACATCAAGTTCATATTCTGCACGGCTTGCCCGCTCGCGCCCTTGATGAGATTATCAATGCTTGAGCAGATGATCGCTTGCTGAACATCCGGGACGTAGTGAATCGAAATCGTGCAATAGTTCGTGTAATTGCTGTGTGTGATCGTCGCGATTTGTCCGGCGGGCAGAAGGCGGACGAATGGTTCGTCGCGGTACGTTTCCGTGTACAAATCGCGCAGGCGTTGTTCGTCCCAGCCCGCGTTCAGCCGCACGTACATCGTCGAAAGAATGCCGCGACTGATGGGCAAGAGGTGCGGCGAGAAAATGAGTGATGCCTTCGCGTTGATTTCTTTGAGTTCCTGTTCCATCTCGCTCAAGTGCCGATGCACGCGCCCGATGTTGTACGGCGAGAGGTTTTCGTTCACTTCGACAAAGTGGACGGTGAGCGTTGGCTTGCGCCCCGCGCCGGACACGCCCGATTTTGAATCCACGATGATCGTGTCGTTCGTCGCCTCCGCGCGCCAGATCGGCGCGAGACCCAGGATGACGCTCGTGGGATAGCACCCTGGATTCGCGAGCAGTTTTGTTTGCTTGATCTGTGCGCGATGCAATTCTGGCAATCCGTAGACCGCGTTCGGCAATAATTCCGGCGCGTGGTGATCGAGTCCATAAAATTTCTTGTACACCGCCGCGTCATGCAAACGAAAATCAGCCGAGTGGTCAATCACTCTAGCGCCGGCGTCGAGCACGCGTTTGGCGTAATCGGTGGACGCGCCATGCGGGAGCGCGAGGTACGCCACGTCAATTTGGTCGAGCGGTGCGGCGTCGTGCGCGACGAGCGGGATGTCGAAATGGCAGGGCAGCGCATCGCTCAATTTCTTCCCAGCGTGCGTATCCGAAGTCGCAAACACGATTTTGGTTTGCGGATGCCGCGCGAAAATTTTCGCGAGTTCAATTCCCGTGTACCCCGTCGCGCCAAAAATTCCAATCCGAATCATAGTGACTCCATTGGTCATTGCGGGCTGCTTTGCGGCTCACAATGACAGATTAAGATTAAAATAAAAATCCCAGACCGAGAGTCTCACTGGTCTGGGTTGCAAAATTCGCGTGTAATTGCTTGCGGAGTCAGAGCGCAACGACAAATACACCAGACCGTGGGGCTGGTGTGCTACGCGGGCGAGGGCTAATCGTGTGAATGGAAAGCATTGGTCGTTTCTCCGAAAGTGAAGCGAATATAACACACTCGGCGCGTGATGTCAAATATGTTTGGAGATTGGAAATTGGTGGTTGGAAGTTGGAAATTGGAATTTAGAGATTGGAGGTTGGAGATTGGAAGAGATTCCAACCTCCAACTTGCAACACACATACACAAACATTTTGCATAGATTTTACAACGAGGTTACAATCAAGTTGTGCAAGCGCGATACAATCGTTTTGACGACACGAGCAAGGAGGCATCGCGTTATGAAAACACGTTTATTTGCATTTCTGTTGATGGCGTTCGCACTGTTGACCGCGTGCGCGCAAATTCCCCAATCGACCGCAACGCCGGTCCCAGCGCTGGTCGCGCCGACCAGCGCGCCAACGATCGCGAGCCAACTCGCGCCCACTGTCGCGCCGACCAAAGCCGCGCCCGCCACGACGAATCCGGCGGACGAAGCAGCGTTAGCGCAAGTGACGTTTGCCGATACTGGTAACACCAGCTTCGGCGAATGGAAAAGCAATGTGGTGATCGCGCCGGCGCGCTGGACGCCCGGTGTGCCGCTAACCGCCCAAGTTACGTTCAAGGTTTCTGAAACGTATCTCAACGTGATGGGCATGAAGGGTATCAAGCCGGATGGATTCGTGATGCTCGTTACGGCGGAGCGCACGTTCGACGCGGATGGCATTTTGCGTTTAGCGAGCGACGAGCGAATGTCCACGCTCCTCACGCCGACAGGTCTCGCGATTGAAGGCGGCGTGCAAGGCGCAGTAACGAAACGTTTTGGCTATGGCTTTCGCACACCGGTAGACGAACTGGTGTCGGTGCCAATGACCGCGACGCAAAAAGTGGACAATTTGCTCCAGGTGTCGTTCAAAGTGTCTACTAAACTGCCGAACGATCTACCGCCCGGCATTTATCGCTTGCGTTTCGATTATGGCGTCACCGTGAAGAATCGCCAATACAGCATGAACGCCGAAACGTTTGCGCGACGCGGCTTTCCGAAAGGTCCGTGCGACACCGAAACGTACTCGCCGCCGATTCGCGCGGATGCGAAACATGTCAGCGGCAAGATGATTGACGCGTCCACGATCAAACCGCGCGTACCCTGGGTCTTGCTCGGCAACTATAACTCGAATGGGTATCGCGGCGCGATTGCCGAAGAAGACAAGGCGCGTTTCGCCCTCTCGAATCGCAACCTCATTCAAGACGATGTGATCCTGCCGATGTACGATGAGAACAATCCAAAAAATATTCTCGCGTACTCGCTCGAACCGCAATTCCCGGCAGATACGATTTCGGATCGTCAAAACATTACCTGGGATTACACCAAAGGCGAACTTGCGCTGCAGGTGACCCAGCCCGATGGTAAAGTTGTTGATCTTGGCAAAGCGCCATTCGTCGCGCAAGCGCGCGCGGGCATCACCACGCGCAATCCCAAATTTACGCAATGGAAGCCGCCGATGTATGGCGAGTACACGGTCAAGGCGACCGGCTGGATCGCGGATGTGTGGGGCAATCGTTACGACGGTGGCGGCACGTACAAATTCTGGATCGCGAAACGCATGACGCTGGCGACCGCGACGTTCCAGGGTCAAGCGTACCCGGTCGGCAATCGCTATGGACGCGATATCGGATTCGCACCGGCAGCGCCTGCCGATGTGACCGTGACCGCGACGTTGTTCCCAAACTCGGATTCAAAAAACCCGCGCACGATTACGTACTCGGGCAAGGCGACCGCCGGCGGCGTGTATGGCGCGGCGCAAGGGATGAAGCCGCTGCCATTCGATGCGCCGGGCGAGTACGTCGCGCACGTGTTTGCCAAGTACACCGACAAGGACGGACATCTCTGGGTCGAGTCCATGCGCCACGCCGGGGTGATTTATCCGGAGGATACGCCGATTGTCGCGCACGGCAAGATGGTCAAAGTCAACAACAAACTCGTCGAGCGCGGTGAAACGAATTCTGAGGGCTGGCACAATCTGCAAACCGACGAACAACAACTCGATCACATCAACTTTCCGTACAACGCCGGCGACGTGCTGTTGATCGCCGCCGAGCAACAAGGCGCGAACAAGATCGAGCCGGTGTTGTCGTTCGATTACAAGACGAACCCCAAGGGCTACGATCCCAGGATTCAGAGCATCGGCTTGACGAATGTTCAATTGCAAACGTCGAACGGGTACTCGCCGCACCTGTTCCCGGAATACATCACCGATTGGATGTACTTTTACGCCGCCGCGCCGCGCCCTGGGTTCATGGGACGCTTTCTCGTCGGTGAAGATGGCACGCGCGCGCCGTACTGGCCCACGACGAACACGAACTTTGGCGGACAAATCAACGCGAGCAGTAATGGCGATTCGCCCGGCGAAATCTATCGCTTGATCGGCGGCGTCGTCGTTCGCAAAAAAGACCAAGCGCCGATGTACGCCGGCTATATGGCGAACGCGTTCATTCTTCCGAAAGGCAGCAACAACAATCGCGTCATCGCGCCGGGGTCGGAAGAGATCATGGGTTCGACCGGACAAAAATCGCGGATCTTTCTCGCGATGAACGTACGACCGGGGATGGTGTACGACCAAGGTTCGACGTTCGCCCCGGCGTTTCAAATTGATCCGATGGTGCCGGTCAATATGTCGTTCACGATGTACTATCCCGATGGACGCCAGGTTGCCGCGCAAGGCGTCGGCGATGCAACGGGTTCGTGGGCGGGCAAGGATCGTTGGGCGCTCGATGTGCCGGGCGTATATCGCTACACGGTGGACGGCGAGTGGAGCGGCTACAAGGCGCTGGTGCCTGGAATGCCGCCAGAGGGCGGCGAGTTTTACGTCGTCGAAACGACGCGCCCCGCGAATGCGCCTGGCATCACGTTCGATTTGCCGCCGCTCTCGAAATTCGATCCGGCAAAAGGCGCCAAGTTCACCGGCAAGAGCACCGCGAAAGAAATTCGCTACGCCGCGGTCATTCCCGGCGCGGTGTTGGCGCAAGGTTCGCTCCCCGTGACGAACGGCAAATTCGAACTTGTCTTCGATCCTGCCGCGCTCAACAAGATCGCACAGACGTACGATGTCGTAAATAAAAATAGCGGCAAACCGGAACTGGGCGATGTAGTGCATTTCACTTTCTTCTCCGAAGAAACATCGCCGACGGTGTACCACTCGTTCGTGCGTCTCATCATTCGCGGCAATACGATCAACTATACGAGATAGAAGTTGGAAGTTGGAGGTTGGAAATTGGAAGCGCGTTTCCAACTTCCAATTTCCAATCTCTAACATCCAATTGCAATCAGATTGACAGTCTCACGCGTTTCCGCTATGATTGCGTCGTAAACATTCGTGGAGTATTGCCTTGACTCGCATTGCAGAAATTCAGTCGCTCGTCCGAGATGGGTTGTACTATTTGACTGAACATGCGGATGACGAAGCCGCCAACGATGGCTTTGACATCTACGATGTTGAGCAGGGTATTTTGAGCGGCAAAGTTCGGCGAACTTGGCCCAAGGAAAGCACGTTCGAAATCGTTGGGCGGGCGCTGGACAAACGACGAATCGGAGTGGTATGTCGCGTGACCTTGAGAGGTAAGGTTCGGATTATCACCGTGTACGAAGACAATCCGAAATGAAAGAGGACAGAATGGGCTTTTGGGAAGGTGAGACCTGTGAGTATTGCGGTGGCGACATCGTCGAAAAACGCGTGACGTTGCATCGTCGTATGCGCGGCAAATACATCCTGATCGAAAATGTTCCAGCGGGTGTGTGTGTCAAATGCGGCACGCGATATTACGCGGCTAACGTGCTCAAGACGGTTCAAGCTAGTGTGCGCGGGCGTCGTCAAGCCAATCGCCAAATTCTCGTGCCCGTGTACTCGCTGTGAATTTGACAACTCTCCGTACATCACCTATAATCGCCGCAAATGTCGAACCAAGTTTTTTTTGCCAAGCATCATCACACGAGCGGGGTGGATCGGTAAGCGATTCGCCATATTTGGCGTACCGCCGAGCACCCCGAAACCAAGTCACTTGCGACTTGGTTTTTTTGTTTGCCTCACCTCTCACCCCCAACCCCCTCTCCCCTCTCCTGATTGAACCGCTTCGCGGTCAGGAGAGGGGAGAGGGGGCAAGGGGGGAGTGGGGTGAGGTGGGGGTTTCATGATTTCTCAATCTCTCGACAAACGATTGCCTCACGGCGTCGCCGATTTGTTTTTCAACGACGCGGCGCGCAAACGCGCGGCGGAACGCACGCTCGCGGACACGTTCATGCATTGGGGTTATTCTGAAATTATTCCGCCGATGTTCGAATATTATGAATCGCTCGCGGCGGAAGCGGGACCGCAATTGCGCGAAGAGATGTATCGCTTTTTCGACCGCGATGGGCACACGCTCGCGCTGCGCGCCGATTTCACGATCCCAACCGCGCGCGTGGTCGGCACGAAATTGTTCGACCGCGCGATGCCGCTGCGATTCTTTTACGTCGGCTCGGTGTTTCGATATGAGGAACCGCAAGCGGGAATGCGCCGCGAGTTCACGCAAGCCGGCATCGAGTTGATCGGCGCAGCGACGGCGGATGCGGATGCGGAAGCGATTGCGCTCGCGATGACCGCGCTGCGCGTCCTGGGTCTCGACGATTTTCGTTTCACGATTGGCAACGCGGCGTACTTGCACGGTTTGCTGCGCGATGTGCCGCTGGCGGACGAAGACGACGTCGCGTTGCGCGAGGCGATTCGCCGCAAGAGCGTGCCCGACCTGACGCGCTTGCTCGATGCGCTCAATCTCGATGCGACGCACAAGAACGCGCTCGCACAACTGCCGACGTTGTGGGGCGGCGCGGATGTGCTCGATCGCGCGTTACGCAACGCGATCAATTACGAATCGCGCGCGGCGGTCGAACACTTGCAAGTGGTGGTCGAACGTTTGGCGCGATTCGGTTTGGACGATCACATCACGCTTGACCTTGCCGAGAATCGTGGGATGGCGTACTACACCGGCATCTTGTTCGAGGGCTTTGTCCAGGGATTGGGTTTTTCGGTCGCGAGCGGTGGACGGTACGATAATCTCATTGCGCATTTTGGTCCGAGCGTTCCCGCCGTTGGGTTCGCGCTGGGCGTCGAGCGTGTGTTGATGGCGAAACGCGCGCGGGCAAGCATCGCGCCCGATGTGCTGGCGCAAGAGTACTCATCGCGCGTCGAGTCGGCGCGGGTGAGCGGGCAGGTGATCGAAGTGGATGTGTTGAATCGCGCGGACGACGCGTTGCGCGAGTACGCGCGCGTGCGCGGCGCACGCGAAATCTGGTGGCGCGATGGGCGTAAAGAGAATTTGGACGCGGCGTGATTTATTGTCCACGAAGAGCACGAAGGACACGAATTATTTTTTGTGACCTTGGTGTCCTTCGTGGAAAAATATAGAGTGTTGAAATGTCGGAATTGAAAATTGCATTGGCAAAAGGTCGCTTGCTAGAACCGTCGCTGAAAATTTTTGAATCGCTCGGTTACGATACACGCGAGGTGCGCGCATCGCGCAAGCTCGTCATCGCCAATCACGGCGCAAAATTCTTGAACGCGAAACCGATGGACGTGCCGATCTATGTCGAGTACGGCGCGGCGGATATTGGCATCGTCGGGCAGGATGCGTTGCGCGAGAGCGGTGTCAATGTGTACGAGCCGCTCGAACTGGGTTATGGTCAGTGTCGGCTGATGGTCGCGGGCAAGCCGGAATATCGCGATGCCGAGTGGCGCATGATCGCCGGTTTGCGCGTCGCGACAAAATATCCGCGCATCGCTAAAAAGTTTTTCTCCGCGCGCGGCTTGTCGGTTGAGATCATCGAGGTGTACGGCTCGGTCGAACTCGCGCCCGCCGTCGGTCTCGCGGATTTGATCGTGGACGTAGTGGACACGGGCAACACGCTTCGCGCGAACGGGTTGATCGAACTCGAAGAGATTTTCAAATCGCAAGCGGCGCTCATCGTCAATCGCGCCTCGCACACGTTGCGGGCAAGCGAGATTCGTGGGCTAATCGAAAAAATTGAAAAGCAAAATTAGGAATTGCGTTTTGTTATTCGCAATTCGCAATTTGCAACTCGGAAATCGAAAATGGAAATTCCCATCATCATAAGCGCACAAGCCGGACGCGAAAAAATTCTCAAGAATCGTGGATACGCGGAAAAAGAATATCCGCCGCCACTACTCGAACGTTTGCAAAAAACATTTGGCGAGCCACTGACGCCGGAGCAGGGTGTCGCGCGCATTCTCGCCGATATTCGCGCGCGCGGCGATGCGGCGGTGCGCGATTGGACGCGCACATTCGACCGCGTCGAACTCGCCAACATCGCGGTTACCCAAGACGAAATTGACGCGGCATACGCGGAAACGCCCATCGCGGTGCGCGAAGCGATGGAACTCGCGGCGGCGCGTATTCGCGCGTTCCACGAAAAGCACAAACCGAAATCGTGGTTGGAATGGAACGGCGAAGGCGCGTTGGGTCAACGCATCATCCCGCTCGCGCGCGTTGGTATTTACGTCCCAGGTGGGACCGCGCCGCTTCCATCGTCGCTGTTAATGTCCACGATTCCCGCGCTAGTCGCCGGCGTGCGCGAGGTCGCGGTCGCCACGCCGCCCAGAATCGCGCCGGTGATTCTCGCGGCGGCGAAGGTCGCGGGCGTGTCGCGCGTGTACTCGATGGGCGGCGCGCAAGCCATCGCCGCGTTCGCGTTCGGCACCGAGTCAGTTGCAGGCGTGGACAAGATTGTCGGCGCGGGCGGATTGTTCACGACGCTCGCCAAGCGTCAAGTGTTCGGCGCTGTCGGCATTGATGGTTTGTACGGTCCGACCGAGACTTTGCTCATCGCGGACGATTCCGCGAATCCCGCGTGGGTCGCGTCCGATTTGCTCGCGCAAGCCGAGCACGATGTACTCGCGACATCAATCCTAATTACCACTTCCCAATTACTCGCCAACCAAGTGGTTGCGGAAATCGAAAAGCAACTTGTCTCTCTTTCCCGCCGCGACATCATCGCGAAATCGCTGGCAGGGCAGGGCGCGATTATCGTCATCGCCAATTTGGACGAGGCGATGGACCTGGGCAACGCGTTTGCGCCGGAGCACATGTGCTTGCTCGTGCGCGAACCGTGGAACTGGGTCGGCAAGGTGGAGAATGCGGGCGGCGTGTTTGTGGGCGAGTGGACGAACGAGGCGCTCGGCGATTACGTGATTGGTCCGAGTCACGTGATGCCGACGGCGGGCACGGCGCGATTTTCGTCGCCGTTGAACGTGAATGATTTTGTGAAAATTACGAGCGTATTCAGCGTGAGCGCGCGCGAGGCGCACGAGTTGGGCGAACGCGCGGCGATTCTTGCGGAGACGGAAGGATTGACTGGGCACGCGAGCGCGATAAGAAGACGGATGACCGAGGACGAATGACGGAGGACGGACGAGCGACGGAGGACGAAGGACGGAAGCAAGTGATAGGAGAAGCTGAATGAACCTCACTGCGGTGGTGGCGCAATTTCTGGTTTCATTTTCGATTCAACAAAACCTGATATCTATTCAGAATGTTCTCAAAGAGACGCAGCCAGGAGAATTAGTGATTTTTCCTGAAGGGTCTGTTTCTGGTTACTCTGATGACTTGGCTTTTCTTGACGAGATTGACCTGTGCGAATTAGAAACAGCTTTAGACCATCTCAAAACAGAAGCGCGTTGCCGAAAAATTTCCTTGTGGGTAGGAGCGTGCTATCAGAAGGATGGTCATTGGTTCAACGCGGCTTGGGGGTTTAATCCTGATGGGCAAAGCTATGTGTATCACAAAATTAACTTGGCAACACATGAACGTGGCACGTTCACAGCAGGAACAGATTTACCTGTATTCAAAATAAATATGCCAAATGGTGTGGTTACACTTGGCGTTCAGCTCTGTCGTGAACTACGGTTTCCTGAACAGTGGGGATGGTTAGCACGAAATGGAGCGCAAGTTATTCTTCATCTCAACAATGCAATTGGCAAGTTGCACGAGCGGACTATTTGGCAAAGTCATCTTGTCAGTCGAGCAGCGGAAACACAA
The DNA here is from genome assembly GCA_016219275.1 of Chloroflexota bacterium. Taxonomy (NCBI): domain Bacteria; kingdom Bacillati; phylum Chloroflexota; species Chloroflexota bacterium. The sequence continues at coordinate 44,270 of JACRBM010000007.1, read as the reverse complement.
AGGTTTGTGATTAGCGCGAACAACGTTGCTTCTGAACAGACAAGCCCCACAGTTGCCATCGCGCCGAATGGTCAAGTGCTGAGCGAGTTACCATCCGACCAGCCGACATTTATGCGCGTCAATCTTGATTTATCGCAGGTTTCCAATTGGTATCTCAATCAATGCAGAACAGACATTGTTGAAATCTGCGCTACCCGAAGAATGACGAATGCCAATCTTTGATTACGAAAACGCTACTGCGAAGAATTGGGGTAAATGGCGAATGCAAAAACTTTCGTCCTTCGTCCTCCGTCCTCCGTCGCATTTGAGGTTACACATGCCACCACTTGATCCCGAAGAATTTCTGCGCCAAGACCTGCTTGGCTTTCCGCCGTACACCATGGCGCCCGTCACGACCGACGATTTTGCTCGCATCATCAAACTCGATGCGAACGAGAACGCGTTCGGTCCATCGCCGCGCACCGTCGCCGCGCTCGCCGATTTTCGTCACTGGCATCGGTACGCGACCCAGGATGAATTGCTTCCCGCGCTCGCGCGTTACGTCGGCGTGGACGCGTCGCAACTCGTTGTCGGCAACGGCGGCGATGAATTGATTGATTGGATCGAGTGCGCATTCCTCGCACCGGGCGATACTATCGTCAACTGTCCGCCGACGTTCGAGATGTACTCGCATTACGCGCACATCATCGGCGCGCGCGTGATGGATGTTCCGCGTCGCGCGGATTTTTCGATTGATGTAGATGCGGTTGAAAGGGTAATCAGCCCCCTCCCTAACCCTCCCCCGTCAAAGACGGGGGAGGGAAGGGTGGGGGTGAAATTACTCTTCCTCACCAACCCCAACAATCCTACCGGCACGCCGATGCCACGCGCGGACATTGAGCGATTGCTCGCGTTGCCGGTGATGATTCTGCTTGATGAAGCGTACGCCGAGTTCGGCGGCGAGACGATGGTCGCGCGCGTGCCAACACAGCCAAACCTCATCATCCTGCGCACGTTCAGCAAGTGGGCGGGACTCGCGGGCTTGCGTGTCGGCTATTGCGTCGCACATCCGCGCATCGCCGATCAACTGCGCCGCATCAAATCGCCGTACAATGTGAACGCCGCCGCGATTGTTGCCGCGCGCGCCTCGCTCGACGATGTGGACTACCTGCGTGCGAATATCGAACGCATCATCGCCGAGCGCGAACGTTTGACGATTGCACTCGCATCGCTCGGATTTCTCCAACCGGTTCCGAGCAAAACGAATTTCATCTTGTGCCGCGTTGTCGGGCGCGATTCACTTGTGTTGCGCGATGCGCTTGCTTCGCGCGGCATCCTGATTCGCGCGTACAAGTCCGGCATGTTGCGCGAGTACATTCGCATCACGGTTGGAACGCCGGAGGAGGACGAGCGGCTGATCCAGGATTTGAAGGAACTCACGTGAATTTTGGATTTGGAATTCTGCAGTCGTAAATCGGCAATCGAAAATCGAGAATCAAAAATCAAAAATCAAAAATCAGAAATCAGAAATCAGGAATCAGAAATGCAAAAGCTCTATCTCATCAAACACTCGATGCCCGAACTCAATCTCGCCGTGCCTGCGCCCGAATGGCATCTCGGCGAACTGGGTCGCGGACGATGTAAATTGCTCGCGCAAAAACTCGCCGCGTATCCGCTGGATGTGATCGTGAGTAGTGTCGAGCCAAAAGCCATCGAGACCGCGCGGATTGTCGCGACGCGATTGGGTAAGCCGCACGAAATCGGCGTGGGCTTGCACGAGCACGACCGGCGCAACGTGCCGTTTATGCCGACCGCCGAACTTGAAGCGCGCGTTGCGGAATTTTTCGCCAAGCCAAACGAGTTGGTGCTCGGCAACGAAACGGCGAACGCGGCGCACGCACGATTTGCCGACGCGATTGAACGCGTGATTGAAAAACATCCGCAGAAAAATATCGCGGTCGTCGCGCACGGCACGGTCATCTCACTTTTCGTCGCGCGCACGAACCCGATGCCGTTCGAGTTTTGGAAACGGCTGGGTTTGCCGTCTATCGTCGTGATGTCACCCGTCCCTAACCCGCTCCTTGACAAGGGGCGGGAAATGATTGAGACACTCCCTTCCCTTGCCAAGGGGAGGGCTGGGGTGGGGTCATGGACAGTAGAAGAGGTGATCGAAAATGTCGAATGATCGAACTGCGACCGTCACGCGCAAAACGAAAGAGACCGATATTGCCATCACGTTGAATCTCGATGGCACGGGCAACGCGGACATTGCGACCGGCGTGCCAATGCTCGATCACCTTCTCGCGCACGTCGCGGTGCACGGCTTGTTCGATTTGCAAGTGCGCGCGACCGGCGATTTGCAAATTGACGCGCATCACACGACCGAGGACATCGCAATTGTGCTGGGCGATGCGCTCGCGCGCGCGCTCGGTGACAAGCGCGGCATCGTGCGGATGGGTCACGCGTACGTACCGATGGACGAAGCGCTCGCGTTCGTCGCGATTGATCTGAGCGGGCGCGCGTACGCCGTGATGGACGCCGAGTTTGCGACGCCGATGATCGGCGCATTGCCAACGAGTTTGATCGCGCATTTTCTCGAATCGCTTGCGACGAACGCGCGGATGAATTTGCATGCGAAAGTTTTGTACGGACGTGACGATCACCACAAAGCCGAAGCACTGTTCAAAGCACTCGGTCGCGCGCTCGCGATGGCGGCAGCGTTCGATGCGCGGCGCGTTGGCATTGCCTCGACAAAAGGGGTTTTATAGGACGCGGATAAACGCGGACGAACGCGGAAAAATTATCTGCGTTTGTCTGCGCTCGTCCGCGTCACAAAAGGGTTTTTCAATGATTGCGATTATTGATTATGGTATGGGGAATCTTCGGAGCGCGTTGCGCGGGATCGAAAAGGTCGGCGGCGCGGCGCGTATCGTCCAGTCGCCGCGTGAGATGATCGGCGCGCGCGCGATTGTGCTTCCCGGCGACGGCGCGTTCGGTCAAGCGATGATCAACTTGCGCGACGCGGGCTGGATTGCGCCGTTGAAACAAGCGTGCGCGGACGGCGTGCCGTTCCTGGGAATTTGTGTCGGAATGCAATTGTTGTTCGAGACGAGCGAAGAGATGGGACAGCACGAAGGGTTAGGAATTTTCGGCGGCGCGGTGAAACGGTTTCCGAACGGTCTCAAGATTCCGCAGATGGGTTGGAATCAATTGCAAATTCGTCAATCCAATCCGTTGTTGCGCGATGTGCCCGATGGCGGATACACCTATTTCGTTCACTCGTACTATTGCGCGCCGAGCGATCCCAGCATCACGCTTGCGACAACCGATTACAGAGTTGATTTCGCCTCCATCGTCGGACGCGGCAACGTGTGGGGCACGCAGTTTCATCCGGAGAAAAGCCAGACCGTTGGGCTAAAGATTCTGGAAAACTTTGTGGGAATCGTGAATCGTGATGTGTGATGCATAGTGAGTGAGAAGGAATGATCATTTTTCCAGCGATTGATTTGCGAAATGGTCGCGTCGTGCGATTGCAGCAAGGACGCGCGGAGGCGGAAACAAAATACAGCGATGACCCAGCATCGGTTGCCGTGCGTTGGCAAGACGAAGGCGCGCACTGGTTGCACGTTGTCAATCTCGACGGCGCGTTCGGCGAACACACCGGCGCGAACCTGCGCGCGCTCGAAAAAATTCTCGCAACGGTGGAAATTCCGGTGCAGTTCGGTGGCGGACTGCGCGACCTTGCAAGCATTCAAGCGGCGTTCGATCGGGGTGTGTCGCGCGTTGTGATCGGTACAGCGGCAATCGAGAATCCCGCGCTCGTGTCGGAGATTCTGAATCGCTTTGGCTCAGAAACGATTGCCGTTGGCATTGACGCGCGCGATGGTATGGTCGCGACGCGCGGCTGGGTCGAAAAATCGAAAGTCAGCGCGATTGAGTTGGCGCGCGAGATGCGCGAACGCGGCATCGAACGCATTATCTACACCGACATCGCGCGCGATGGAATGTTGCAAGGCGTGAACGCGGAGGCAACCGCGCAACTCGCGCGCGCATGCGGGCTGGCGGTCATCGCATCAGGCGGCGTGGCGAGCGTGCGCGATGTCGAATCGTTGCGCGCATTCCCGGAAATCGAAGGCGTGATTATTGGGCAGGCGCTGTACACGGGCGCGGTGTCGTTGAACCAGGTGCTCGAAATAGTGAACAGTGCGCAGTGAACAGTGAACAGTAAATAGCGAAGGAGCAAAAGATGAGCGGTTTGCCGCATGCGCAAAATTATTGTGAGTTGGTGGTGTATCAAAAGGCGCGGGCGTTGCAAAAAGAAATCTTTTTGTTGTCGCGAGTATTTCCGAGGGATGACCAGTTTTCGTTGGTTGATCAGATTCGACGTTCTTCGCGTTCGATTGGCGCAAACCTCGCCGAAGCGTGGGGCATGCGGCGATACGAGAAGCATTTTGCGAGCAAACTGACTGATGCCGATGGCGAACAGTACGAGACGCAACATTGGATCGGCACTGCCGTGGACTGTGAATATCTGAGCCGTGAGAAAGCGAATCCGTACATGGAAAAATGCGAAGAGATTGGACGCTTGCTTGGTGGAACGATGGATAAGGCGGATCTCTTCTGTGGCGAATTGCCGAAAACTCTGTGCGAGTCCGCCACCGATTATTTTGCTGGTTCAAGTGCAATACCTTCGCCAATCAAAAACTGAATGCAAAATCGTGGGGCAATTTTCCAAAATTGCCAAACAGAATCCGCGTTTGGCGAAGGTGTTGAAGTGACGACTCAGTTGAATGACAACTGTTTACTGTTCACTGCACACAATGCTGAATACTGAATACTGAATACTGAATACTGAATACCGGAAGTGACTATGCTAGCCAAAAGAATTATCCCTTGCCTTGACGTTAAAGACGGGCGTGTCGTCAAAGGCGTGAACTTTGTGCAATTGCGCGATGCCGGCGATCCGGTCGAGCAAGCGCGAATTTACGACGCCGCTGGCGCAGACGAACTTACGTTCCTCGACATCACCGCGTCGCACGAACGGCGCGATATTTTGCTCGATGTCGTGCGCGCGGTCGCCGACCAGGTGTTCATTCCGTTCGCGGTTGGCGGCGGTGTACGCACGGTCGAAGATTTCCGCGCGATTCTGCTTGCGGGCGTGGACAAGGTCGCGGTGAACACCGCGGCAGTCGAGAATCCATCGGTGATTACTGAAGCGGCAGAGCGATTCGGGTCGCAGTGTGTCGTCGTGGCGATTGATGCAAAAAGACGAAGGACGGAGGACGGAGGACGGACGACATCAACCTCCCCACTGTCTTGGCAAGTTTTCACGCACGGTGGTCGCACGCCGACTGGCATTGACGCGATTGAATGGGCGCGTGAAATGGAGCGGCGCGGCGCGGGCGAAATCTTGCTGACGAGCATGGATCGCGATGGCACGAAAGATGGATACGACCTCGAACTGACGCGCGCGATTGCGGACACGGTTTCGATTCCGGTGATCGCGTCCGGCGGCGCGGGGCGTATCGAACATTTTGCCGATGGCATCATCAAAGGTCACGCGGACGCGGTGCTCGCGGCGAGTCTGTTTCATTTTGGCGAGCTGACGATTGGTCAGGTGAAGGATTATCTTGCGTCACGGGGAGTGCCGGTAAGAAGGTAAAACCACAGATTACACAGATTTCACAGATTGGGAAAGGGGAATCATCGTGGCAGAGTTTTTGTATCAAGACCTAACTCATTCGATCATCGGCGCGGCAATGGAGGTACATCGGATTTTAGGCTCCGGATTCTTGGAATCTGTTTACGAAGAGGCATTCGCCCACGAATTGAGATTGCGTGGAATCTCGCACGAGCGTCAAGCGCGAATGTTGGTTCGTTATAAAGAGATCACCGCCGGTGAATTTCATCCGGACTTGTCGTAGATGGCAAAGTAATCGTCGAATTGAAAGCGATCAAATCGCTAACGCAAATTGATAAAGCCCAACTGTTGAACTATCTCAAAGGGACAGGTCATCGGGTTGGTCCGTTGCTGAATTTTGGGAGCGCCTCTTTGGAATACAAGCGTCGAATTCTCTAACGAAAAAATCTGTGAAATCTGTGAAATCTGTGGTATTGATTCAAATGGAGTGTGGGTATGAGCGACGAAATCAATTGGGACGCGAACGGGTTGGTGCCCGCCATCGTGCAAGACATCCAGACCAAGCAAGTGCTGATGCTCGCGTACATGAATGCCGCGTCGTTGGCGCAAACGCTCACAACCGGCAACGCGACGTTTTGGAGTCGGCGGCGTAAATCATTGTGGCTGAAAGGCGAAACGTCCGGCAACATCCAACGCGTGCGCGAAATCAAGTACGACTGCGACGGCGACGCGATTCTCCTGCTCGTTGACCCGGCGGGTCCGGCGTGTCACACCGGCGAGGTGAGTTGTTTTTATCGAAGTCTGGGGACGGTCGAAAGGATGAAGGCACGCTTCGCGGGATGAAGGATGAATTCATCGAGATAAGAGTTCTTTTCATCCTTCATCCCTCATCCTTCATCCTTTGAGAGGCAGATCAATTATGAGTGATGTGCTTGACGCACTGTACGCCACAATCGAATCGCGCAAGACGAACGCGCCGGCGGGATCGTACACCGCGCAATTATTCGCGACGGGCGAAAATGAAATCGTCAAGAAAATCGGCGAGGAAGCGATTGAGGTGATCGTCGCGGCGAAAGGACAGGGTGATGAACGAATCGTTTCCGAGGTGGCTGACTTGATGTACCACACCTTTGTCTTGCTCGCGTCGCGCGGAATCGCGTGGCGCGCGGTCGAGGACGAACTCGCGCGACGACACCAGCCGCGTGAATGAGAATTTTAAGGTCAAGAGGTTGACACTGCGCGGCGATAGTGTTATATTCGGCGCAAACCTTTTGCGAAATCAGAGTGAATGGAACCTAGTCCACGTCGGGGACGGCGGCTGATGTCGTCCCACCGATGTGATTTTTAGATCAGCTCACGCACGCCGCTTGCGCATCTCACCGTCTTGGATGAGAAGCATGGCGCGCGTTTTTATTTAACTATTTTTGAGGAGGAACCATGACTGCGAACTGCCCAGAGTGCGAAGCCGAAATCACGCTCGACAAACCGTTGCGCGGCGAAATCATCGTCTGCCCGGATTGCGGCGCGGAACTCGAAGTGACGAGCGAGAACCCGCTCGCGCTCGACCTCGCGCCGGAAGAAGAAGAAGATTGGGGAGAATAAATTCCTATTTCGCTTATTTCCATCTGTGAGGGAATTGAGGGAAATGAAGGAAATGTAGGAATTTGGAGTAATGATGAAACTAGCCATTCTTTATTCCCGCGCGCGCGCGGAAGAAAAATTATTGTTCGATGCGCTCGACGCGCGCGGCATTGCGTATGACCGCATTGACGACCGCGATGTGGTGTTCGACCTGGACGATCCCGGCAAATGGCGCGAGTACGCGGTGGTGCTCGAACGTTGCGTCAATCACTCGCGCGCATTGAACGCGCTGATGATTCTGAATAATTGGGGCATCCCGACGATCAACTCCGAGCATACCGCGCGGGTGTGCGGCGACAAACTCGTTACCTCTGCCGCGCTCGTGCGCGATGGTGTGCCGACGACGCGCGTCAAAGTCGCGTTCACGCCGGAATCTGCGATTCGCGCGATTGAAGAGTTCGGTTATCCGGTCGTACTCAAGCCCGCCGTCGGTTCGTGGGGACGATTGCTTTCCAAGGTCAACGACCGCGAAGCCGCCGAGGCGATTCTCGAACACAAGGAAACGCTTGGCTCGTACCACCACTCGATTTTCTACATTCAAGAGTACATCAAAAAGCCGGGGCGCGACATTCGCGCGTTCGTGGTCGGCGATGAAACGATTGCCGCGATTTATCGCAACTCGGAGCACTGGATCACGAACACCGCGCGCGGCGGTCAAGCGGCGAATTGTCCGGTGACGCCGGAACTGAACAAGATTTGTGTCGGCGCGGCGAAGGCGGTCGGCGGGGGCATTGTCGGCGTGGATTTGCTCGAAGACCCGGAGCGTGGTTTGCTCGTGAACGAAGTCAATTACACCATCGAATTTCGAAACAGCAGCGCGCCGACCGGCGTGAGCATTCCCGACCGCATTCTCGATTACGTGCTCGCGGTTGCGCGCGGCGAAATCAAAGTAATTTAGGATTTCTGATTTCTGATTAATGACTTTCTCTCCCAGGTTTTGAAATCATAAATCAGAAATCTTAAATCTGAAATGGAGCAAGGATGTCACTAGAATCTTTTAATATCATCGAGTCCACCTTGCGCGAGGGCGAACAGTTTGTCGGCGCGAATTTCACGACCGAGGATAAACTGAAAATCGCGGACGCGCTGGACGAATTCGGCGTCGAGTACATCGAACTCACGTCGCCCGCGGCATCGCCCCAAAGCATGGAGGATGCCAAGTTGATCGCGCGGCGCGGACTAAAATCCAAAGTCCTCACGCACGTGCGCTGCCACATTGACGATGCGAAACTCGCGCTCGATACCGGCGTGCAAGGGATTGACCTGGTGATCGGCACCTCGTCGTATCTGCGCCAGTTCAGTCACGGCATGGCGATGCAACAAGTGATTGATCGCGCGGTCGAAGTGCTCGCGTGGTTGCGCGCCCAAGCGCCGAATCTCGAATTGCGCTTCAGCACCGAAGATTCGTTTCGCAGCGAAGAATCCGATTTGTTCCGCGTCTATCTCGCGGTGGATCAGGTCGGCGTGGATCGGTTCGGCATCGCGGATACGGTCGGCATCGCGACGCCGATGCGCGTGTATCAACTCGTTTCCGGTTTGCGGCGACTCGTCAAAGCGGGCATCGAGTTTCACGGGCACAACGATTCCGGTTGCGCGATTGCGAACGCGATGACCGCGCTCGAAGCCGGCGCGACGCACATTGATACGAGCGTCCTGGGTATCGGCGAGCGCAACGGCATCGCGCCGCTCGGCGGATTTATCGCGCGGATGTATGCGAACAATCGCGACATCGTCAAGAAAAAATACAAACTGAAAAAACTCCGCAAGATTGACGAGATGATCGCCAAGATGGTCGGCATCGGTATTCCGTTCAACAATTACATCACCGGCGTGACCGCGTTCACCCACAAAGCTGGCATCCACGCGAAAGCGATTCTGAATCAGCCGGAGACGTACGAGATTTTGAATCCCAAGGATTTCGGTCTCACGCGTTACATCAGCATCGCCCACAAGTTGACCGGTTGGAACGCGATCAAGGATCGCGCCGAGCAGTTGGGCGTGACGCTGAGCGACGATCAAATCAAAGAAGTGACCGCACACGTCAAGGCGCTCGCCGATGAAAAGCGCTTGGACTTGACCGATGTGGACGAGTTGTTGATGCGTTGGGCGGACGGCGCGGGGGTGACGGTCGAGACAGCGGGAAAATGAGCGAATAGCGAATGGCGAATGGCAAATGGGAAACGGATAAGTGAGCAAATGAAAAATGGGTAAGACGTTTGCGGAAAAGGCGCTCGCGCGCGCGGCGGGATTGCGCGAGGTTGTCGCCGGACAAATCGTGGACGCGGTGCCGGATGTAGTGTTGTCGCACGATAACACCGCGGCAATCTGGAAGATTTTTCGCGCGCTCGGCGTAGAGCGCGTGAAATATCCGGAGCGTCTCGCGATCACGCTTGACCACGCGGTTCCCGCACCGACAACGGTGCACGCGACGAATCACGCGGACGCGCGCAAGTTTGTCGAAGAACAAGGCGTCGCGAATTTCTTTGAGGTTGGACGCGGCATCTGTCACCAGGTCTTGAGCGAAGAGGCGATCATTTTACCGGGACAACTCATTCTCGGGGCGGACTCGCACACGACGCACTATGGTTGGATGGGCGCGTTCGGCGCGGGCGTGGGTCGCAGCGAAGTCGCGGCGATCTGGGCGACAGGCGAGTTGTGGTTGCGCGTGCCCGAGTCTATGAAAATTGTCATCGTCGGCGAACTGCCGCGCGGTGTCACGTCGAAGGATTTGTGTTTACGTATCATCGGCGACCTGGGTGCGGATGGCGGACTGTACGCCTCGGTCGAGCTTCACGGCAGCACGATTTCGAACATGTCGCTCGAATCGCGCATGGTGATTCCAAACATGATGGCGGAGTTTGGAGTCAAGAACGCGTGGCTCGCGCCGGATGACGCGGTGTTTGAGTGGCTTGCACAGCGAAGGGCAAATGGCAGGTGGCAAATAGCAAATGGCGGGCAGGGAACATCTGCCATTAGCCATTGGCGATCTACTATTCGCGATGGTGCGCTTTATCCTGATGAAAACGCGAACTATACAGCAATGTATCACTATGATGCCGCGACACTTGAGCCGTTCGTCGCGTGTCCGCATCGCGTTGACAATGTGAAATCGTTGTCGCAGGTGCGCGGGACGCGGGTGAATCAGGCGTTCATCGGCACATGCACGAATGGGCGCATCGAAGACCTCGCGGCGGCGGCGGAGATTTTGCGCGGCAAGAAAATCGCGCGCGGTACGCGCTTGCTCGTCATTCCGGCATCGTCCCAGGTTTTGAGCGAGGCGTTGACGCGCGGCTATATTCAAACATTCGTGGATGCGGGCGGCGTGATCGGCACGCCAGGATGCGGACCGTGCATGGGCAATCACATGGGCATTCCCGCGCCGGGCGAAGTGACGATCTCGACCGCGAACCGGAATTTTCGCGGACGGATGGGCACGCGCGATTCGGAAATCTATCTCGCGAGTCCGGCGGTCGTTGCCGCGAGCGCGGTGGCGGGCGTGATTGCGGATCCGCGCGAGGTGTGATTTTGTTCGACTACAATTTCATTCCTCTCTCCAAAGCCGACGCGCAGGGTGTCGCGTACACCATCGGTCACGCGATCATTTGGAATCCGCAAGCGATTCGGTTGGAGTTGATCGTCTCGCGTGAAACGATGGCGCATGATTTTTTCGCCAACACGTTTGCGCCGTACTACCAAACCGTCGAGCCGTGGAAAAAACTTGCGCCGCATCCGGGAACGAGCGTGCGCGAAATGATTGCCATGTGTCCAGGCGGCGTCGCGTATTTCAATGCTGGCGAATCCGGCGTGATGATCAATCCGCTTGTTGAAAACGGACGCTTGCTGACCAAGCCGGCAGGAATCAGAGTGCTTGGGCAAAAAGAATGGGAACCGCTCGACGGCGCATTCACTTTTTTCCTGCAACACGCGAACGGATGCGCCGAGATTCGTGATTTGCGAATTGTCCTGAATCAAATCCACGCGGATGATGATCGCCACATCTATGCCGGCACCAATGGTTTTTCGGTTCCGTATATTTTGAAGCAAGGTCAGCGCGCGCCGCTGAAAAATCCGCCGCCGGGTCGGACCGCGATGAGCGGAGAAACGTTGTACACGCTCGGCGCGCCCGCTGCCTTGTGCGCCATTGGCTTGATGCCGGATGGACGCGTTGTTTGGGTGGGGCTGATTGGCGATGTGACGAATCCGGCGGACTGGGACAGAAGCGGAACCGAAGACGACCTGGTTCGCTATCTTCTCGACCTGGGTGTGACCAATGCGTTGTTTGCTGGCGCGAGCGGCGACGTGCAGTACTATGACGCGCCATCGCAAACGCTGTGCGTTGCCGCCGAACGACCCAAAAGCGCGGACAAATGTTGGGTGCTCAAGCCAGGTCAATCCGAACGCGGGTTGGCGTGTATCGTCAAACTTGTCACCGCGAATGTGGGCGCGGGGTGAACGCAAACCCGCACGCGATTTGAGTTACGGCACAGTCAACTCTCCGATCTGTTTCTCGTTGACCCAGATGGTGTACTTGCCCGGCGATAAATTTTTCAGCGGCACGCTCGCACTGAATGGCGCAATCATCTGCACGCAAATTGCCGACGGGTCAGCCAGCGAATACACGCTGACGTGAATTTCATTCTTTGCGTTGGGCGGCGAAACCTGGACTCGCAATTGATGGCAAGGTGTCGGCAGCGAGCCGGTAAGTTCGAGAAAGAGTAGCGGCGGAAAGCTTGCTGTTGATAGCAAGCGGCTCGTGTCCAGAAAAACATTGCCGCGTTGCAGTTTATCATCGCCTGGTTTGGGATCGAACGAGGGCGTGGCGGCAGGTGTATTCGCCGCGCGCGTCGGTACGATGATCGGCGCGTTCGCGGTTGGGTCAATCGGCTGACGTGTGGGTGTAGGAACAATGGTCGCGCAAGCGGTTAACGCGATGGTCAGACCGAGGAACAGAAAACTAGATGAAAGCAAGATGTGATTCATTTCATCCTCCTATTTCAAAAGACGCTCGAATATTCTCTCACGTTCCAGTGGATTGTCAATAGATGATGGACAAACAACTCGCGGCGCTCTTGCGCGAACTCGAAATTTTCGGCGAGGCGAACGACGCGCAGACGACCGATCGCACGCGACGAATGTTGAACATCACGCCGGACACCGGCGAATTTTTATTGTTGCTCGTTCGCGCGCTGCAAGTGAAACGCGCGCTCGAAATCGGTACGTCGAATGGCTACTCGACATTGTGGCTCGCGCACGCCGTCGAGCCGTTCGATGGGCGCGTGACGACGCTCGAACAATCCGCGTTCAAGATCGAGATGGCGCGCGCGAATTTCGAACGCGCCGGACTTGCCGCGCGCATTGACCTGCGCGTCGGCGATGCCAGCGGTTTTTTGCGACAAACTGTGGATGTGTTCGATTTGATTTTCTTGGATTCATCACGCAGACAGTACGTCGGCTGGTGGCGCGATCTGCAACGCATCCTCGCGCCCGGCGGATTGCTCGTCGCAGACAACGCCGTGTCGCACGCGAGTGAGCTGGCGGATTTCGTGCGCCTTGTGCGCGCAACGCCGGGCTATCTCATTTCGCTTGTGCCAGTCGGCAATGGCGAGTTTCTCGCGTTGAAAGAAGCGGGGCGAACGATGTCGGATAAAACAATCGCGCAAAAGGCGTCGCCATGATTTCGATTGACGACGATTGGTCGGCGATGCGTTTCAAGGTCGTCTGATGGAGGATGACACGTGTCCCAAGCATTCAACTGCCCCAAGTGCGGCGCACCGCTCGATTACGATGGCGGACCTGATCTAACGATCACGTGCGCGCACTGCAAAAATTCGGTAATTGTGCCGGAAGAATTGCGCGTCGGACCGCCATCGGCGTCGTCGGGTTTTTCCGATCTCGCGCAGTTGGCGGCGCAATCGTCGCGACTGGGCGAGATGGCGGACATGGTTCGCGCCGGCAAAAAGATTGAGGCGATCAAAATTTATCGCGAGGTGTTTGGCGTTGGATTGAAAGAAGCGAAAGATGCGGTCGAGGCGCTCGCGGCGGGCAAGCCAGTCCAGGTTGGCGGCGCGACGGTCGTGACGACGCGTTTCGATGCGACGCCGCAAGTAGTCGTCAAATCCGGTCGCAACCTGGGTTGTATTATCGCGGCGATTGTGACCGCGATTGTCGCGCTCGTCATCGTTCCTGCTTTGATCGTACCGGCAGGAATGTTCATCGCGCTCAATCCGTTTGCGCCTACACCGACGCGCACCGTAACGCCCACGCGAACGGCGACCGCGACGCCGATTCCTACCGCGACGCGGGTGCCAACCACGACGCCGACTCCGGCGTTTATGAACCTCGCGCTCAAATTCGGCGGCAGTGGTTCGGGACCTGGGTTGTTCACCGACGCGCGCAGTATCGCCGTGGACGGCGAGGGCAACATCTACGTTGGTGAGTACACCGGCGGACGCATCCAGGTTTTCGATTCCGCCGGGAAGTTTTCGACGCAATGGACGGTGGACGCGCAAGCGCCGTTGCGTTGGCTCGCGTCCGATCGCAAGGGGACGGTTTACATCGCGCAGAAAGGCATCCTCGCGAAATTTGAAGGCGCGACCGGCAAATCACTTGGGCAAGTACAATTCCCGGATAATCGTTTCGATCAGGTGATCACTCTGCCGGATGGTGGATTGCTTGCACTGTGGTTTGAAGCGCGCACCGGTCTTTTCACTTCCGTCCAGGGTGTGCGCGATGATCTCGTGCGCTTTGATCGCGAGGGGAAGGTCGTCAAAACAATCCCAGGTTTCATCAGCAGTTTGACGAATCGTCCAGAGTTTGACGCCAAACTTACCGTGGATGGCGCAGGCAATATTTTCGCCTTGGCGAGTTCGACGATTTTCAAATTCACGCCCGACGGCAAGTACGAAAATAAATTCGGCAGTCGCGGCAACGAGCCGGGACAATTCCGTTCGCCGCAAGCGATCGCGATTGACAATCAAAGCCGCATCTACGTCGCGGATAGTAATGCCGTTCTCGTGTTCGCGCTGGACGGTCGCTATCTCGACACATTCCGCGTCGAAGGTGGCTCGCCATCGGGGATGGTGTTCAACGACAAGAACGAATTGTTCGTCGTCGCGCGCACCCAGGTTTTCAAGTACGTTTTGAGCAAGCCGTGAGTTGGAGGATAGTTCCAATCTCTAATCTCTAATTTCCAACTTCCAATTTCCAAACATCCATGTCACTTGAATCGTACATCCGCGCAATGCCCAAGGTGGAATTGCACGTTCATCTCGAAGGCGCGATTCGCCCGGCGACACTGCTTAAACTGGCGAAACGCCATCGCGTTTCCTTGCCCGCCCAGGATGTCGCCGGTCTGCATCGCTGGTACACGTTCGTTGACTTTCCGCATTTTGTCGAAGTCTATACCATAATTGCCACTTGCTTGCGGGTGTCAGATGACATCGAACTTGTCGCGTGCGAATTCTTGCAAGGGCAAGCGGCGCAAAACATTCGCCACAGCGAAGTGACATACACCGCGTTGACGCAATTTCGGCGCAATGGTATTTCGTTTCGCGATCAATTGGAGGCGATCAACCGCGCGCGCCGTTGGGCGGAGCGGGAACTTGGCGTAACGATGTCGCTTGTCCTCGACATCCCGCGTGAGGTTTCGGCGAACGATGGGTTGTTGGTCGCCGATTGGGCGATCAGCGCGATGAGCGACGGCGTTGTTGCATTTGGATTAGGCGGGCTGGAAACCGGCAACCCGCCCGCGAAATTTCGCGACGTGTTTGATCGCGCGCGGGTAGCCGGACTTGCGAGCGTTCCGCATGCCGGCGAAATCAGCGGACCTGAGAGTATTTGGGGCGCGCTGCGCGATTTGCACGCGCAACGCATCGGACACGGCGTGCGATGCGTTGAAGATCCAGCACTGGTCGCGCATCTGCGCGAGACCCAGGTTCCGCTCGAAGTGTGTCCGACGAGCAATGTCTGCCTCAACGTCGTGCCGAGTTTTGCCGAGCATCCGTTCCCGCGTTTGATTGCGCAAGGATTGTACGTCACGCTCAACTCGGACGACCCGCCGATGTTCAACACGACGCTCACCGACGAGTACCTCAAGGTTGCCCAGTATTTTCATTTTGACGCCGATCAGTTGGAGCGATTATCGCTGAACGCGTTGCGCGCCTCATTGTTGCCGGCAAACCAACGTGCGGCGATGGACGCGTCATTCAAACAAGAGTTTGCGCGTTTGCGCGCGGAGCATTTGCCTTGACAAGTTTGAGTGATTCTGGTTATGTACGCGATCAATATCGCGCGAGCAACAATCTGACGACACGCGCCGCGTTACACGAACGTTTTGGCACTGCACCGCGCAAGTGGTTCGATTGGTATTTCGATCATCTCGATTTGCCGGCGCGCGCGCGTGTGCTCGAAGTCGGTTGCGGCACCGGCGCGCTCTGGCGCGAGAATGACACGCGCATTCCACCGTCGTGGCAAATCACGCTGTCCGATTTTTCGCCGGGCATGATTGAGACGACGCGCGTCGCTGTGCCGCGCGCGCGATTCGCGGTGACTGACGCGCAATCGGTTGCGTTCGAATGGGGCGTGTTCGATGCGGTGCTCGCGAATCACATGCTGTACCATGTGCCTGACGTGCCGCGCGCGCTCGCCGAATTCAAACGCGTGTTGCGACCACAGGGCAAACTGTTCGCGGCGACGAATGGTCAAACACATTTGCGCGAATTGCGCGCGTTGATTGGCGAGATCGCTGGCATTGAACAACCATTCCTTGAAATGCAATTCAACT
Source organism: Chloroflexota bacterium (assembly GCA_016219275.1). Lineage (NCBI taxonomy): Bacteria > Bacillati > Chloroflexota > Chloroflexota bacterium. The sequence continues at coordinate 28,227 of JACRBM010000007.1, read as the reverse complement.
TGGAAAATGGCGCGGCGTATCTCGCACACTATTTTGCGAACGTGCAACGTTTCGATTATGACGACGCGCTCGTCGTGACCGAGGTTGAGCCGCTGGTCGCGTATGCGATGTCGGGTGTGTTGAGTTCCCAGGTCCATCAAGCAAATGGCGAAGAAAAATTGCGCCGGATTATAACTGACCGCATCGCGCGTGACGGCGCGTTCGTGATTACCAAGTCGGTGGGGATGTTCGTCTGCGCGTGATGCTTTGACGATAGCGCGGGCTTGTGGCATAATGCGCGCCGTGAACAATCCTCCATGCGAATCGCGTATCACGCGCCGCGGCGCAATGGCAGTCGTGCTTTCGGGCGATTGCAAACAGGTGTTGCTGTTGCGCCGCGAGATTTTTTTCTTGTGGGATTTGCCCGGCGGCGGCATCGAGAAAAACGAAGACCCGGCAGAGGCAGCGGTGCGCGAGACTTCCGAGGAAGTCGGGTACGACATCGTGGCGGAGAAATTCGTCGGGTGTTATTTGCATCAATCCGTCTATGGGCGCGGCGACCAACTGACGTATGCTTTTCGCGGACGCGTCGTTGGCGGCAATGCCAAGCATTTTGGTCTAGAAGTCACCGGCTTGAAATGGTGCGATGTGACGCGCTTGCCGCGCACGCTCGAACCGCTGCATCGTCAGATCATCGCGGACACGTTGGCGGATGGCGTTCCCGTCGAGCGGCGGATTGATTTCGCGTTGTGGAAACTTTATCCGGCGCGCGTCGTGTTTTTTATTTTGCGATTTGTGAACGAAGCGATCAGGTTGGTGATGAAAACCAACCACCGCCAGAAACATACCAGAGGTTAGCGATGCAACTACGCGGTCGAGTTTGGAAGTACGGCGATGATGTGAACACGGACGTGATTTTTCCGGGCAAGTACACGTACACCATCACCGATCCCAAAGAGCAAGCGAAACACGCGCTCGAAGATTTGGATCCCACCTTTGTAGCGAATGTCCAGCCCGGCGACATTATCGTCGGCGGAAAAAACTGGGGCAACGGTTCGTCGCGCGAGCAAGCCGCGACGTGTTTGAAATACGCGGGCGTCACCGCGATCATCGCGAAATCGTTTGCGCGCATTCACTTTCGCAACTTGGTGAACAACGGCGTCGTGCCGATTGTGTGCGCGCCGGCGGCGGACGCGATTGCGAACGGCGAAACCATCGCGATTGATCTCGACGCGCACACGATTCACTGCGCGGCGGGCGCGTTCGACTTTCCCGCGCTCTCGCCCTCGCTGTTTACGATCATCGAGACGGGTGGATTGATTCAGATGTTACGCAAGAAACTGGGCACGGAACATTTGCCGATGCCGGAAATAAAATCGGGAGGAGACTGATTGGAAATTTATGATTTTCGATTGATGATTTCTGATTTGTAGCCGATCAGGTATCGTAATCCAAAATCATAAATCATAAATCAGAAATCAAAAATGTACAAGATTGCTTGGATGCCTGGCGACGGGATCGGAAATGATGTGATGGACGCGGCGAAGGTTGTGCTCGACGCGATCAAACTGGACGCGGAGTACATTCACGCCGACATTGGCTGGGAATTTTGGTGCAACGAGGGTGAAGCGCTTCCACAACGCACGATTGATATTTTGAAATCGTCGCACTGTTTGCTCTTTGGCGCGATCACCTCGAAACCCAAAGAAGAAGCCGAAGCCGAACTCGCGCCGAATCTACGCGGTAAGGGACTCGTGTACCGCAGTCCCATCGTGCGGCTGCGCCAGATGTTTGATCTCTACACCAATCTGCGCCCGTGCAAAGCGTATCACGGCAACCCACTCAACTATCGCGACGACATTGACCTGGTTGTGTTCCGCGAAAACACCGAAGGGCTGTACGTCGGCGTTGAGTTTTACCCGTTGCCCGACGACGTGCGCCGCGCGCTTGAAGCATCGCCCGGGATGCGCGCGTTCAAGGATGTTGCATCTGAAGACATTGCGTTCTCCGCGCGCATTATCACGCGGCGTGGTTCCGAGCGCATCGTCCGCGCCGCGTTTGAGTACGCGCAACAGCATGGCTATCCAAACGTGACGCTCGTCGAAAAACCGAATGTGTTGCGTGAGACGAGCGGATTGATGACACGCGTCGCGCGCCAGGTTGCGAAGGATTTCCCCAAGATCGAATTGTGGGAAGCGAACGTGGACGCGATTATGATGTGGCTCGTCAAGAATCCGCAACAGTACGGCGTGATCGTGACGAGCAACATGTTCGGCGACATCGTGTCCGATCTGTGCGCGCAACTCGTCGGCGGGCTGGGTTTCGCGGCGAGTGGCAACATCGGCAACAAATTCGCCGTGTTCGAGCCAACGCACGGCTCCGCGCCAAAGTACGCCGGACAGAACAAGGTCAACCCGATCGCGACGTTTCTCGCGGCGATGTTGATGTTGGACTGGCTCGGCGAAAAAGAAAAAGCGACGCGACTCGAACACGCGATTGGCTTAGTCATCGCGGAGGGCAAGGTTCGCACGTACGATATGGGCGGCAAGAGTACGACGATGGAGATGGCGGAAGCAGTAGCCGGGAAATTGTAGGGGCAGACATATTTGTCTGCCCACAAGGAAATCCCTAGTTCTGTCCAGAGATGGTGTGACAATGTATGTAGAACATCCTCGGCTAACTCTGAGCTATGATGATTCACACAAAATCTGGCGCTACATGGATTTTGCCAAGTTCGTGAGTCTCATTAGCAGCAGAGCTTTGTATTTTTGCAGAGCTGACAAGTTCCATGACAAATGGGAGGGTGTTTTTCCAATCAAGATGATTCAAAAGTTTAATCTGGATGCGAAACAACCCCTCTTCATCAATGGACAAACCTATACCCATCTTGAGTGGCAAATGCAGATTGAAGCTCGATCACATTGGATAAATTGTTGGCATGCAAATGAGCACGAGTCTTTTGCGATGTGGAAAATTTACTCTGGAGATGACAGAGGGGCTATTGCAATTCAATCTACCGTGGGGCGACTAAAACGTAGCATTGACATCAATAGTGAACGAATATGGATCGGTGAAGTGGAGTATATAGATTTCAGAGAGTGGAAACCTGAAAATCGCTTTTTCAATGTGGACATGCCAAATACCCTAAAAGCTTTCTTCTTGAAATGGCACCACTTCAAATATGAAAATGAACTTCGAGCTATTATTAACAAGGCAGATAGCAAACTCCAGTCCCAGAGCGGAATCTTCGTGGATACTGACATAAATGAACTCATTGAACATGTTTATCTTTCCCCTGTCTGTGATCAGCATGATGAGAATCGAGTCAGAGATCTTCTGGACAAACACGACTGTTCGCTTCAAGTAAAGCGATCCGATCTTGGTGTGAACCTATACATGTAATGAATGGTATGATCTCAATCATGACAATAACCAACGAACAATTGATCACACTCGCCAAAGAATTGGTGGACGCGGCGGCGGAAAAGAAACTGACGCTGCGTGTGATCGCCGGCGTCGCCACTTTACTCACGTGTCCTAGCATCGAGACGCACACGGCATTGCAACGCGCCTACAAGGATTTGGATTTCGTCGCACCGCGCGATGAATTTGAAGCGCTCGCCGAGGTGTTGACGGCGCGCGGTTGCGTGACGCGCACGAAACAACCTGGCTCGTGGATTTTTGATCGCGATGGCGTCGAGATCGAGTTGTGCGACCCGGTTTTTCCTTTTGCCGATCTCACGCCGCGGCTTGATCTCGCATCGCCGACCGTGACATTCGCGGACCTGCTTCTCATCAAATTATCACGCGTCAACATGGAAGAAAAGGATGTTCAGGATATCGTCGCGCTGTTGCTCGATCATCGCGTCGGGCGCGGCGAGGGTGAAGACCAGGTTGACCGCGAGTACATCGCGAAACTTGCGGCGCACAACTGGGGCGTGTTCACGGCGGTGTACGACAACTCGGTTCTGCTGGAACAAACGCTCGACAAGTATCTCGACCCGGAGGAACAGCAACTCGTGTGGCGGCGCATCGAGTTACTGCAAGAGGATCTGGATCGCGCGCCAAAATCCTTTAGTTGGATGGCGAAGCAAATTCTGCGCCGACCGACCCAGGTTCCGCGATAAAAGAAAACCCGAAGAGTCTTCAAGACCTTTCGGGTTTTTGATTCGACAAAGAAAACGACCTGAAAGGTTTCAAATCCTCTCAGGTCTGCGTTGGCAGGGGCGACAGGAATTGAACCCGCAACCTACGGTTTTGGAGACCGTTGCTCTGCCAATTGAGCTACACCCCTTCGGCGGAATTATTCTAGCACAAATGGGACGAACACGCAAATTCGTTCGCGCCTAAGCCGCAAATTCATAGTGACAACGCGGACACATTACCAAGCCGCACTTTTTCGCGAGCGCGCACGTCGGGCATTGCGCCGCCTCGCTTGCCGTGAATTGTTTGCCGCAGAGTGGGCAGCGAATGGCAGATGGCGAATGGCGAATCGCCGGCGGAGGGTCGGTGGTCGGTGGTCGGCGGTCGGCGGTCTTAAACCAACGCGAGAACATAGCGCGCGATCCCTCCCACGAGAATCGCGAGGACAATGGTAAATGTTGATATGCCGATTGCCGCGCGCGCACCTAGCTCCTTGTTCAGCACCCCGACCGTCGCGATGCAAGGAATGTAGATCGTGTTGACGAGCGAATAGACGAACAACTGCGACGGCGTCATAAACGATAAAAAGTTGTCCGCGCCCGCGCCGTACTGGACCAGCGCGAGCGTGACTAGGAATTGCAGCGCAAGTTCCTTTCTCAGCACGGCGAAAAGCAATGCCAATCCCGCAATAGTCGGCAACCCTAGCCAGCCTTCGACGACCGGCGCGAGCGGCGCGCTGAACGCCCACAGCGTATCCGTTTCGTACAACGCGCCCATCGCGAAACTGCCTAGTAGCACGATCGGCAACGCTTCGAACAGAAACTCTTTGAAACGCCCCCAGGTTTTACGTACGATCACGCGCAAAGTCGGCACACGGAACGGAAACATCTCCATGACTAAATCGTCCGAGTTGCCCGGCAGCAGGCGATTCAGTCCGATGCCGACCGCGATGATCAGCGCGAACGCGCACACCAAAATCGCCGCGCCGTACTGCCAGCCCGCGAACAATGCCGCGCCGCCGGCGATCACCGCGATGCGCGCACTGCACGGTGTCAGCACCACGAGCGTGCTCGCGATGATGCGCTCGCGTCGCGTCGTCAGCACGCGCGTCCCCATGATCGCGGGCACGTTGCACCCCGCGCCGGCAAGCAACAGAATCACCGCGCGCCCATGCAAGCCGAGCCGCTTCATCAACGCGTCGAGCAAAAATGCGATTGAGTTCATGTAACCGCTGTCTTCCAAGATCGCGAGAAGCGTATAGAATGTCAGGACGTACGGAATGCCGATGCCGAGCGCGGCTTGAATGCCGGCGTCGAATCCCCACAGCGCAATGCGCGCAAACACGCTCTCGCCCAATACCCACGCGACGATGGTCTGGATCTGCGGCGAGACCCAGGTTCCCCAGAGCGACGCGAACTGTTCCGCGAGCGCGCCGCCGACCGCAAAGAGAAACGCGAACAGTCCGATCAACACGGCGATCAAGGTAGGGATACCCGTTGCCGGTTCGACCGACCAGCGCCACAGTTTGGTCGCGAGCGGTTCGCGATTCGATTTCCGGACTTGCGCGTCCCGCGCGATGGCGCTGGCGAGCGCGTGACGCGCGCGCGGCAGATGCAAGCTCAACGGTTCGCCGACGCGCGTTTCGATTTCGGCGGCGAGATGCCGCGCCCGCGCGAGAATCGCATCCCCGTCTGGCAATTGCTCGATTGCGCGGGTCAACGTCGAGTCTTGCTCAAACAGCAAAATCGCGAGCGCGCGCGGCGACAAATCGTTCGGCACTACGATGCCGGATTCGCGGATGACGCGCGCCAAGGCGTGGATCGCGGTTTCGATTTCGAGGTCGTACTCGGGTGGCGTCACGGGATCGCGCGGCAACGCGGTGACGGTCTCGATCAATTCGTGGACGCCTTGCCCGCGCGTCGCAATCGTCGGTACGACCGGCACGTGCAGGGCGTGCGCGAGTCGCGCCGTATCAATCTGAATTCCGACGCGCGCGGCTTCGTCAATCAAATTCACGGCGGCGACGAGAGGCAATCCCAGGTCGAGGTATTGCAAAATGAGATAGAGGTTGCGTTCGAGGTTCGTCGCGTCGGCGATTGCGACAATCGCGTCGGGGTGATTGTCGAGCACGCCTTGCCGCGCGACCCACTGGTCTTCGCTCATTGCGCCTAGCGCATAGGTGCCGGGCAAATCAATCACGCCGATGCGTTTGCCATCGCAATGCGTGGTGCCATAGTTCAGCGCAACAGTCTTGCCCGGATAATGCGCGGTCTCGACATTCGCGCCAGTTAAACGATTGAACAGGGATGACTTGCCAACGTTCGGATTGCCGGCAAGCGCAATTGTCAAATCGGTGTGTCCAAAATGCTGGGTGAGTGTGTGACAGGAAGCCATAGTTAATTTCTAGTCCGTGATTCGTAATTCGCGATTTGCGCGGCAAGGAATTGCGCGATCGCATTCATGTCAAAGGGCCAGACGTATTGAAAGGTGATTGACGGATGACGTTTCTGCGCGGCATCCATCGCTTGCGGAATTTCCTTTTCCGAGTGTTCACCGCCGCGGGTCATCATCGGCGTGAGGACGATCACGCGTTCCGCGCGCGCCGCGGCTTGATCGAACGCCGCGTCGAGCGTTGGCGCGCAGAATTCATTGAAGCCGACAATCACATCGCAGTTCATCACGCGCGCCAATTCGCGCGCGATAGCGTGCGAGCCAGCCCAGTACGGATCGTTCTGCGCGGTGCGCGTCCACGCGCGAATCTTCGCGTCGAGTTCCGCGAGACGCGCGCGCATGGTCGCGCGTTCGGGTTCGATGGCGAGTTCGATTCGGTTGTGCAAACCGAAAAATTCGCCCAGTTCGCGCTTGGGGAAATCGTGTGGCGGCGCGCCGTGCATTGCCAAGACGATAATCGTTTTCATTGCGTTTCCTATGTTGGTGTGACCCAAATTCGATTTGCCAGGTCGCGTCCGAGCGCGTAGTGCGCGTGACCGACGCGCACAAGCACGGGACCGCCAAAGGGCGCGCGATTTTCAACTACGACTTGAACATTCGGTAGTAAGCCGAGCGTCGCGAGGTGTCGCAGTGTGGCTGATGTTTCCAATGCGATGCGCGCAATCGTGGCGCGCGTGCGGGGCGCGCAATCGGCGAGCAACTTTTGCGCGGACTTGGCGGCGTCACTCGACGCGCGTGGGATGGGATTGCCGTGCGGGCAGGTATCGGGATTGCCGAGTTGATCGGCGAGTTGCGCTTCGGTTTCCGGCGAGACGAAATGCTCCAAGCGATCCGCTTCGTCGTGCGCGCGTGCCCAGTCCAGTCCCAGCACATCGGTAAAGTGTCGCTCGACGAGACGATGCCGTCGTAGGAGAATGCGCGCGCGTGCCTGACCGATCACGGTCAGGGTTACGGCGCTTGTTGTATGCGTGACGAGAGCTTGGGCGAAAAGTGGGTGGAGGTGCGCGTCGAGCGACGCTGCCGACAGGTTCACTGTGCGCGCGAGGTCTGCGAGTGTGAGCATCTGCGCGTTCTCTTCGGCGCGCGCGAGCGTGAGGAGAATCATTTCTGGTATTTCGTGTGATGGGGCGTTGGGCATAGCGGTCTCCTTTGTGAGTTTGGCTGAATTCTATATGTTAGTATACACTAACATCGGCGGTTTGTCAAAACACGCGAAGGTTAACGCATGTTGCGAGGTAACTAATTGACACTGTCGAATTAGCCACACGCTGCGCGCCACACTGAAACACCCAGAAAAAGAGAAGGTAACTGTGACCTTGGCGGAGTGGTTGGTTGCCGGGGAAAAACAAGAGGCGAGTCGTGAAGACTCGCCTCGATAGATTATCTGTGCGTTGGGCACGGAGGCTTGATCTGGCGCGGAGTAATTCGATGGCAATGAGTGGCACGCCGCGCGGTGGAGAGCAATCGCTCCATCAGTGAGTGGAAGCAGGGGTTCTCGTCACGACAAGGGATTTGAGAATAATGTTCATCACTCAAGATGCGGGAAACCACCCTGTGCCCAAATCAACTGGTTGAACTACACCATCGCTTTTTCTGCTGCTACGAGTCCCGCGCCTTCGTCGAACTCGACGCCAGCGGCGAGGAGTGCGCCTTCAATCGCGGAGAGCGTTGCGGAAATATCCGCCGCGTTGACGACGCCCATGTGCCCGACGCGGAAATATTTATCGCGAATCGCGGGATGCAAGCCACCCGCAACGACAATTCCGCGCTCGCGAATCTTGCCGATCAATTTCGCGTCCGCGCCGGCGGGAAAGTACGGCGCGGTCATCGTCGTCGCCGCGATGTCCGCGCGTACGGGTACTTGCTTCAAGCCCATCGCGGTGACGCCGGCTTTGAACGCGTCGCTCAATTTTTTGTGACGCGCGATGCGCTTGTCCATGCCCTCGGCGAGAATTTGTTTCAGACTTTCGTGCAACGCGTACACCAAATTCACCGGCGGCGTGCCAAAGTACGCTGGCTTGCGCGCAAGGTACGCCTCCATGATCGGAAGCCAACTCGTCCAATCGGCATAGTAGCTCGCGACCGGTTGCTTGCGCGCCTTGAACGTTTCAAGCGCGCGCGGCGACGCGACGAGGAGCGCGAGTCCCGGCGGAACGCCGACCGCTTTTTGCGACGCGGTCAACGTAACGTCTACGCCCCAGGCGTCCTGTTCCAATTCCATGCCGGCGACCGAGCAAACGCCATCCACGATCACGCGCGCGCCGTGCTTACGACCCAGTTTCGCGATGCCGCGCACATCCATCGCGACGCCGGTCGAAGTATCTACGTGCGTCAGCGTGATGATCTTTGGTTTGACGCGCCCAAGTTCTTGCTCGACGCGATTTAACGCGATGACCTCACCCACCTCTGCGCGCGCAATCGTCACTTCTGCGCCGTAGCGTTCGGCAATTGCCGCCATGCGTTCGCCGAAATAACCGGTCGAAAGCACGAGCACGCGGTCGCCTGGCTCGACGAGATTGCACACTGCGAGGTCCATTGCGAGTGTGCCGGAACCGGCGATTACAAAGGGCATTCCGCTCGGCGCGCCAAATACTTGCTTCATCATCTCCAGCGTTTCGCCAAAGCGCGCGAGAAATTCCGGCGCGGTGTGTCCGGCGGTCGGCGCGCTCATCGCGCGCAAAACACCGGGATCAAAGTTGATCGGTCCGGGGATCATCAACAAATCACGTTCGCTCATTTTGTATCCTCAAGGTTAGATTCGTATTTTCCGGGAAGCGTCGTTCCCGAAAATCCTGACGGGTCAATTCCATTTCGACGCCATCGTACTCACCCACGTCCGGCGAAAATCGTCGCGCGGAACCCAGGGTGCGAAATCCGCACGCGGCGAAGCACCGTTGTGCGCGCACATTGTCGTTGAAGGTGAACAGGTACAGGCGGTCGAGCGACGTCGTCGCGAAAACGTGCCGCACGAGTGTTTTGATCGCGTCGCGTCCATAGTGTTTGCCCCAGTTCACCGGCTCGCCGATGACGATGCCCATTTCGCCGTCGCGATTCAGCCAATCAATCGCGAAAACGCCGATGCGCCCGATCAATGCGCCGTCGTTCGTGAGCACAAAAAACGCGCGGCGATTCGTCGGCGCGTGAAAGCGTTCGCCGCGCAGATGCTCGCGAAATTCGGAGAGCGTAAGGTCGGTCGGTGTGCCGCCTGCCCAACGCAACAAATTTTCGTCGCGGCTCCAACGCCACACGCGCGCCGCGTCCTCGTCAGTAATCGAGTCCTCAAAGGGACGAAGGATCACGTTGTCGCCGTAAATCATAGTTGGGTAGTTGTGTGGCATTTGAACTATTCAACTCGGCAACTAGAGCACTAGCAAACTTTTCACGCGCAACAGTCCGATAATCGTTTTCCCATCCAGGATCTCGCCGCGTTCGATTTTGGCGATGGCTTCGGCGAACGGGATGTGTTCGGTGTGAATGAGTTCGTCGTCTTCGGGCGAGGCATTCCCGGCGGTCAATTGGCGCGCGAGATACAGCGTCATTTTCTCGGTGGAGAAACCAGGACTGGAGTAGAAAAAACCCAGGTCGTGCCATTCGAGCGCAGTATAGCCGGTTTCTTCTTTCAACTCGCGCGTCGCACACAACGCGGGGTCTTCGCCGTCTTCGAGCGTGCCCGCCGGAATTTCGAGCATCTCGCGCGCGGCGGCGGAACGATATTGCCGCACCATCACGACGCGATTCTGCGCGTCGAGCGGCACCATTGCGACGGCGCCGCGATGCTCGACGATCTCGCGTGCGACGACGCTCCGATTTGCCAAGCGGACTTGATCGAGTCGAAGTTTGACGACGCGTCCACGATAGAGGTACTCACTGCGAAGGATTTCTTCAGCCATAGTTGTCAGACTCGTCCAACAAAAAAGAGAGGCGCGCGTACATGCGCAACGCCTCTCTGTTCAAAATCTATCGTCAGCGCGGAATGACGAGCGTTTGTCCCGGATAAATGAAATTCGGGTTCGGCAAATGGTTCGCGATTTGCAACGCGTACGTCGTAACATTAAAACGCGCGGCAATCGAAAAGAGTGTGTCGCCAACTTGAACAGTGTACGTATTGCCGCCTGGTTGCGGTAGTGGCGCGGGATTGGGACCGGCACTGCCTGGGATATTCAGTACTTGTCCCGGGTAGACAAAGTTCGCGTTAATGCCAGGATTCGCCGCGAGCAAACCACTGACAGTAACGCCGAATTTGCGTGCGATGCTGTAAAGCCAGTCGCCGCGCTGTACGGTGTACGTCGTCGGTCCGCCCGCAGGTGAAACGGGGACGGGTGTCGGTGTTGCGCCAGCCACTGGCGTTGGCGTCAACGCGCTCGCCGGCGCCGGCACACTGCCGCCCGCGGCGGGGATGTTTAACACCTGACCCGGGTAGATGCGATTCGGATTTAATCCGGGGTTCGCTGTAAGAATCTCCTGATTCGTCACGCCGAATTTTTGAGCAATCTTGCTCAACCAATCACCCCATTGGACGGTGTACGTCGTCGGACCACTGCCGGAACTGGGTAGGGGTGTAGGCGTCGCTGCCGGAATGGTTGCCGTCACGGTGACGACCGATGTCGGTGGCGGTGGCGGCAGTATCGGTGTTTCGGTGATGGGAATGACCAGCGTTGGTGTGACCGTGCCTTCGCCTTCGCGCGCGGTAGCGGTTCCTGGTGCGGCTGTCGGCGCGGCGGATACACGCGTCGGCGGGACGGGTGTTGGTTCTGGCGGCTTGTCTCGAGTACACGCCGATGCGGCAAGTGCCACAACGACAAATGCCGCCAAGATAAACAAACGCTTCATCGCGCAACCTCCTTAGTAAAGTTCGGTGTTGCCGGGTTGCACAATTATCATAACACAAGTTACGCGCGGCGTCAAATGGTTTTTCGGTTTTTCGCAAAAAAAACGCGACGCGCCAATTCGCGCGTCGTGCGGATATTGCAAGCGACCTAGTGCTCGTTGGAATGATCAGATGAACCGATGTTGGCGAAAGCGTACGGCGATGCCACACGAACCATCGGATTGAATCTCGTTGCGGACGACCGTGCCGCGTACGGCAAGCCCGGCTGAATCGGCTTGGTTCGCGTGAGAGGAAAACCAAAACACGACGAACAAGGCGCGTCCATTCGTCAGCGCATGATCCAATTTCAAATACAATCCCGACGCACTCAGGTTGCGTACTTGCGCCGCCTCTTGAAATCGCGCGCCCTGGGTTTCGATCCCGCGCACGACCGCCGAGTAAGCGCACGCAACCCGTGGCTTACTTCGGCGATCCGTGTTATGCAGTTGAGACGCGACCTGGGTCGCAGAAGCATCGAGTTTATTCAGCATACTCGTATTCTACACGGAGGGTTCGGTTCGAGCATCGTGCAAATAGTGTTTTCGCGATGGACACTCGCGACTGGGTGGAACGGTACAAATGTGCCGTCCCTGATTTGCGCTTGCCAAGAATGAAAACGCTCTCTCCGCAGTTCCTGTGAAGAGAGCGTTGATGTCGCGTTTCCAGTGTTACAGCGTGCGACGCCAAACGAACAGTCCGACGCCGGCAACGCCGATCAATCCAAGGATGGCGATTCCACTCAACATGATATCGAATCCCCCCGTCGCCTCGGCGCGCAGATTCGAGAGGGACACCGCGGTGGGCACACAGCCGGGAATACCGAAGGTGTGAAAGCTGGTCGAAGCCGTGGTCGAGCTGATGATCGCATTCACAGTCAACGTCACGGGGACGCCGCGCGCGAAAGGATAGCCCGCCTCAAAACCGGAGCCAGCCGGCGTTAGATCGCGCCAGATCGGTTGGTTCTGATTCGTGTTCGTCGTATAGGGTGGCGCGTCATTCATCAGGATGTTGCTCAACGTATTTTGTGCCAGAAAGTTATTCGTCGCGTCAGTTGTATAGGTTAAACCGGTGAATGGCGCGACGTACATATACACCATATCGTTATCGCATGTATAGTGCGCGAACAATCGTCCGACGCGCGGTTGATTGACGCAATCCCCATTAATGCACAAATCGGTAATGTAATAAGGATTGCTTGCGTCCGGTGTGCCCCATTCATCCGGCGTGCCGTTGACAGTCCCAGCACCGGTGATCTGCAAAACAAATGTTGCGGCAGAGACGAAGGTTACGGACACGATCAGTATGATGGCGACCAACAACAGTGCTCGGAAAATAGTCGTCTTGGTCATTCTTTCCTCCTTTTTGTTTTCACGAGTACCAAACGCGCAGCGCGAGTTTGTTCGATTTGCATCGTGAAGAGTATGGTAATGTGCAGGTATTCTATGCGACTCGCTCGCATGTCGCATCGTACAGATAGCGTTTTCGCGATAGATACTCGCGCCAGTTTTCATGGATTCGAAATGGGCGCAAATATCCCAACACCTCGGCACAATTGTGCCGAATGATTTTGAAAGTCAGGAAAACAAAAACGCTCTCTCCCAGATGGAAGAGAGCGTGATTTGCAAACTGGTTAGTGCGGCAAATCGGCTAGGTGATGTTGGTACGCGTAAATGATCAATTCGAGGCGATCGGTAATTTCGAGTTTGGAGAAAATTGAAGTGAGATGATGTCGCACCGTGACTTCGCTGATGGAGAGCATGTCGGCAATCTGTTTGTTTTTCAGACCTTTGCCGATCATCGTAATGACCTCGCGTTCACGCTGAGACAGACTGGCGATTTTTTGCGTATCGGGATCGTCCTTCGGTTTGCCGCGCGACATTTGAGTAAGCATCGTCGCAATCGTCGCGCGGTCGAGCCACGCCTCGCCGGAATGAACCTTGGTGATGGCTTTGAAGAGAACCTGGGGCGGCTGATGCTTGAGCACGACACCCATCACGCCGGCTTGGACCGCGCGATAATGCACCTGCAGGTCGTTGATCGCGGTAACGAGGATAATGCGCGCGTGCGGTGCGACACCCAGTAACGCGGGAATGATGTCGAGATGCTCGGATTCATCGAGGTTGAATTCTAGCAAAATCAGTTCAGGTTGCGTTTGCGTTGCCAGCGCGATGGCATCGTCACGATTCCCGGCTTCGCCGACGATGACAATGTGCGCTTGATGAGCGATCAGTTCCTTGAGTCCGGCGCGAACCAGCGCATGCGCGTCAACGATCAGGGTGCGGATGGCTTCATTCATAGAACAAATTCCATTCGATAATCTATCAGACGGGTATCCTTGGACATCCATTCTTTCAAGCCATCGCGTCTCCGTTCAAATCAGCGGATTGTTTGGGGAAAAGGGCGCACAGAACCGCGCGGCATGAGTTCCAATCTGAGCGGATTATAGACGACCTAACGCCGCGTGTCAACGAACCCGGCGCACGGTTATGCGACCCTGGGATTAAACCAAGTGCGTTGAACCAGCCTGAACCGCGGCGCGCGCGCCCGTTTGGTTTTCAAGGTGTACTATCCAACTCCACGCTCGAAACGGGGTTGCCCTGCTCCGCAAGCCCACGCGCAAATCTTTAAGGTTGCGCGCCTTGACAAACCGGCGATTATCGCCTATATTATGCCTGTAATCCACTTAAATGAATAATAAGCATAAGTGGAAACTCTTGGTCGAAAGAGCGGAAATACGATGCCTCCACCCGAAGAATCCCTTACCCTGTCCAGTCGCGCGCGCATCAGCGCCCGATTGGAACCGGCGTTGAACGCGCTGCACAGTTTGCTGTTGCTGACCAAAGTCGAGGATGTGTCGGGCTTGGGCGACTGGGTCATTCGCACTGCTCACGCCATGACGCCGGAAGAGCGTCGCTTGAATGATTTGGTCATCATCGGTTTTTATTTTGCCGTGATGCCGCGCCGAAGTTGGGAGAGCTTCCCGGCTTACCTCAAACATCTCCAAACTACTAGCCCAGTCGCGCTGCGCGACAAGATGCTGGAGATCTATGCGCGCAAGCCGGGCTACGGCAAGACCGGTGCGCTAGGAATTGCTCCCATCCCAGACATGCGTGCGGCGCTCAAATCGGCGGATGCCTATTTGGAATTTTTGCGACAGATGTTTGGCGCTGAAAAAGTGAACGTCGAGATCGAAACCCAGGCGTACAAGTATGTTTCAAATCCGCCGGCGATGAAAAAATTGATCATATCCCATCTGCGAAATATGTGGAAAAAATATCTCGCGCCAGAATGGGATCGCGTTATGCCGATGTTGCAAGAAGCACTCCAAGCGGTCGCGCACGGCGATTTCAGCGCGATGACCCGACCCGAAGCATATCGCTGGGTCACGGGGCACGCGTTGGACGATGACAAATGGAAGAAACCGTTTGAAGAGAGCGAGCAGATAATTTTCGTACCGAGCGCGCATGTCGGTCCGTACACCGGCAGACATCAAGCCGGCAATACATTCTGGGTCGTCTTTGGCGCGCGCGTGCCAGAAGGCGCTCAAGTCGTAGCCCCGGCATTGAGTCGTGCGGACGCCATCGTGCGTCTCGGCGCGCTGACCGACGACAGCCGCTTGCGAATCTTAAAGCACATTGCCGAGCAAGGTGAAACGCGTTCGCAGGACATTATCCAGGCGCTCGGCTTGAGTCAGCCCGCGGTATCGCGGCACCTCATGCAACTTGTGGCGATCGGGTACCTCACGGAACGACGTTGTGACGGCGCGAAATGCTACGCGCTCAACCGGGCGCGCATCGAAGAAACCCTGCGCGCGTTGGACACATTCCTGCTCGGTCGCTGATTGTTTCAGGGTCAACATTTTTAGGGGAGGAGGATAGAATGCTCGAAATGGAGAAACTTGTTCGCGAAGAACAACTCAACGATCTCCGGCGCGAACTGGCAAGAGAAGAGCTTGCGCGTGAGGCGATGGCGAGTCGCACCAAGTCGGCGCCTTTCTACCTACGCGTGCTCGTTTGGCTGGTTCAACGATTGTTGCTGTGGTGCGTGCACCTGCCGATGTCTGCGCCGCGACCGCGCGTGCGCACCAGACGATATTCCAGCCGCGCAAGTTGCCCATCTTGCGAGGGAACCCTTTCCGTTGCGCGTCCCAGTCGTCAAGGTTGATGCGCTCGGCGTTCACGTGGCGCAAATAAAGACCCGCAGGGTTTGAAAAACCCTGCGGGTCTCACATTTCACTCCAGGTAATCGCGCAACTTGCGCGATCGCGATGGATGGCGCAATTTGCGGAGCGCCTTGGCTTCGATCTGCCGAATGCGCTCGCGCGTCACGCCGAATTTCTTGCCGACTTCTTCGAGCGTATGCGCCTTGCCGTCCTTCAAACCGAAACGCAGTTGAAGCACGCGTCCCTCGCGCGGGCTGAGCGATGTGAGAATTTCTTCCATCTGCTCGCGCAACAGTTGGTGCGATGCCGCGTCCGTCGGACCCAGCGTCATTTCATCCGGGATGAAATCGCCGAGGTGCGAATCTTGTTCTTCGCCGACCGGCATTTCGAGCGACAATGGGCGCTGCGAAATCTTGATGATGCGCTCGACCTTGCGCGAGGTGGTGTTCAACTCTTTCGCGATCTCGTCGCTCGTTGGCTCGCGACCCAGTTCTTGCACGAGTTGGCGCGAGACGCGCGTCAGTTTGTTGATGCGCTCGCACATGTGCACCGGCACGCGAATCGTACGTCCTTGGTCCGCAATCGCGCGCGTGATCGCCTGGCGAATCCACCACGTCGCATACGTCGAAAACTTGAAACCGCGATGGTGATCGAACTTTTCGACCGCGCGAATCAAACCGATGTTGCCTTCTTGAATCAGGTCGAGGAACGACACGCCGCGCCCGATATATTTTTTCGCGATGGAAACGACGAGACGAAAGTTGGCTTTGATCAGTTTCTGGCGATACAGATCGCCCTCGCGAATCTTTTGCTCAAGGCGCGCGCGTTCGCCGTTTTGGACATGATTCTTGGTCAAACGATAGCGCGCGCGTTTGCCCGTTTCCATCCCGCGCGCATATTCCACTTCTTGTTCTGCCGTCAGCAAAGGAATGCGCGAAATTTCTTTGAGGTACAGTGAAACGGTATCGTCAATGCCGATCGCGCTGAGATCGAAATCTTCTTTCGGTTCCTCTGCTTTGGCATCGGCTTCGTCGTGCGCCTTTTCCGCCTCAACGACCGGGATCCCCTCGTCAAAGAGAACGATGTACATTTCTTCGAGTTGCTCGAGACTCGACTCGGCTTCCGGGAAGAGCACCAGGATATCATCCTGGGTCAAATAACCTTGATCTTTGCCTTTTTTGATCAACTCTTCCGCAAGCGTGGATTCTTCATCGAGCGGTGAGCCGGGCGCGGGCGGAGTTTTAAGGCGCGCCAACGCGGCGCGCAAAGTCTGCGCCGCTTGCGAACGCGGTCGCTTTTCGTCGCGCCCAATCGCGCCTTTCACTTGTTTTTCAGTTTTCGCCTTTGTTGCCTTTTTCACCATTCCGCCAACACCATCAACCACTAGATTATCCGACAGCCCTTGTCAACCCTGTGGTAAACAATAAAATTGAGACAGGAGCAACCCCGCCTCTGTCAGAGATTATATGACAATAAACAAGCCAAGTCAATACTTTTTTGTGATTTCTTTGCAACTGACTAGCGTGCTTTAACAATCTCTCATTTATTTTATGACAACCACTAGCACTCGGCGATGATTTGGGGGCTTGATTCGGTGATCCACGCCCGCGCCATACGCGACGTATTGTATGCCAAGCCGACGCGCCCCTCTCGGTCAGCGAGGATGATGCCACCGGTGCCGCCGACGCGTTGGGCGAGATATTCGATTGCTGTCTTGGCAACCACGTTCGGTTCGCGGTTGCCGGCGAGTGCGTCCACCGCGAACTTGGCGAGCACGACACGCGTGATCGCTTCGCCCCAGCCGGTTGCCGACGCGCCGCCGAGCAAATTGTCCGCGTACGTGCCCGCGCCGACAATCGGCGAATCGCCGACGCGACCCGCGGGCTTGAATTTCATCCCGCCGGTACAAGTGCCCGCCGCGATATTTCCCGCGCGATCCACCGCGACGCATCCGACGGTGCCGCCGTTTCGCGGCGCGACATCCTGGGTCGTATCGCGCGCCGATGAATTTCTCTGACACTCCTTCCAAATTTCGATCTGTGCGGGCGAGCGTAGCGTTTCGTTCTCAACGAGCGCGATCCCGTGCGCGACCGCAAATTCTTCTGCGCCGCGCGCGACGAACAACGTGTACTCGCTTTCCATCACGCGCCGCGCGAGCACGATCACGTTCTTGACGCGTTGCACGCCGGCGACCGCGCCCGCGTCGAGTGTGCGTCCGTCCATCATACTTGCGTCCATCTCGACGACGCCATCGCGATTGAGGAACGAGCCGTACCCCGCGTCGAACGCTGGGTCGTCTTCCATCGAAATGATCGCGGCTTGCGCCGCGTCGAGCGCCGAGCCACCAGCGCGCAAAACGCTCCAGCCGATTTGCGCGGCGATAGCGACGCCGCGGCGATGTGGTTTGGCTTCCGCGTCGGAGATATCGCCTGCGCCGCCATGAACGATGATTGCTAGTTGTGCCATGCTAAACCTCATTTGGTATTCAGTTCAGCCATGCGAAGGTAGCCAATCACTCTGGCGAGGAATCGCGCGACAACAACCAATTCGCTTCCGCGCGCAATGTGCCTTCAAACCTTCGCATGGCTGAACACTACTACTTTTGTCTAGTGCCGGCGATTATAACGCCGCGCGACCGGTGGAGCAAATCACGCGCCGCGCGTTTTAAGAAAAATTGAACTTGAGAGAATCGCCCATCTGTGCTACAATGATTTCGCCATCACGGATGAATGGCAGACTCGTTTTGAGGACAAGCGATGCTCAAAGCGTTTGACGAAATGGACGAATTTGAACGGCAGATGGACAAGATGTTGTACGCCTATTTTCCAAGCGAACACCGAACCCGCCCGCGTGAATGGCGTCCGGCAACGGATGTCTACGAAACCGACGAAGCCGTCATTGTAAAAATGGAGATCGCGGGGATGGACGCCGCGGACTTTACAATTTCCTTCACCGACCACACGTTGACTGTCGAAGGCGCGCGGCTCGACCGCGAATCGAAACTCGGTTACCACTTGCTCGAAATTCCGTACGGTGAGTTTCGCGTGCCGGTCTATTTGCCGGGCACATTCGCCGAAGACCGGATCGACGCGCGGTACGAAAACGGTTTTCTCTACATCACCTTGCCCAAACATCGTGAAGAGCATCACGTGCTAATTCGCACGCCATCAGCGTAACCACCTATGCACATTTTCACCGGTAAACGCGAATCTGAAAAAGAAGAAGAACCGAAATCCCCGGCGATTCCAGAGGAATTGCCGATTCTGCCATTGCGCGGCACAGTCGTCTATCCGCTGACGATGATTCCGCTCAGTGTCGGTCAAGCGCGCTCGATTCGCTTGGTGGACGATGTCACAACAGGCAGTCGCCTTATCGGTCTCGTCACAACGAAAGACTCTGCTATCGAAGACGGCGGACCGGACGACGTGTACTGGACCGGGACTGCCGCCATTATCGTACGTCTCTTGCGCGCGCCGGACGACACGGTGCGTTTGATCGTCCAGGCGATGGAGCGCATTCGCATCCGCGAGTTTACCGCGCAAGAACCGTACCTCAAAGCGCGTGTCGAAGTAGCGCCCGAGAACGCCGAAAAGACGGTCGAAGTCAAAGCGTTGATGACGAACACCGTCGAACTGTTCAAGCGCTTTGTCGCGCTGACCTCGCATTTCACCGAAGAAGTGTTGATGGCGGTGATGAACATTGACGACCCGCGTCAACTCGTCTACGCGCTCGCGGGCAATGTGTTGCGCTTGGAATTGAAGGACGCGCAAGAACTCCTCGAACTCGACGACGTCGCGGACAAGTTGAAGAAACTCGACGCGATCATGACGAAAGAGTTGGAGGTGCTCGAACTCGGCAAGAAAATCCAGACCCAGGCACAAGACGAACTCTCTAAATCGCAACGCGATTACATTCTGCGCGAGCAGATGAAGCAGATCAAAAAGGAATTGGGCGAGGAAGACGAGCAGACCGTCGAAGCCAAAGAGTACGAGAAGAAAATTGCCGAGGCGCAAATGTCGCCCGAAGCGGAAAAGGAAGCCAAACGCGAACTGGCGCGGATGAAGACGATGCCGCCCGCCGCCGCCGAGTACCACGTCATCAAGACGTACCTTGATTGGCTGGTGGAATTGCCGTGGACCAAAACGAGCCAGGATAATCTCGACATTGCGCGCGCGCGGCAAATTCTCGATGAGGATCACTACGACCTCAAGGAAGTCAAGGAACGCATCCTCGAGTACTTGTCCGTTCGCAAACTGCGTCTCGAACGCGGCGGCGACGAAGAGGCGCGCACCTACAAAGGTTCGATTCTTTGTTTTGCCGGACCGCCCGGCGTAGGCAAGACCTCGCTCGGTCAATCCATCGCGCGCGCGCTCGGGCGCAAGTTCATCCGCATGTCGCTCGGCGGCATGCACGACGAAGCCGAGATTCGCGGGCATCGCCGCACGTACATCGGCGCGTTGCCCGGGCGCATCGTCCAATCGCTCAAGCGTGCGGAATCGCGCAACCCGGTGATGATGCTCGACGAAGTGGACAAGATCGGGGCAGACTTTCGCGGTGATCCGTCGTCGGCGCTGCTCGAAGTGCTCGATCCCGCGCAGAACAAAACCTTTCGCGATCATTATCTCGACGTGGACTTTGACCTTTCGCAAGTCATCTTCATTTGCACCGCGAATCAGCTCGATTCGATTCAGCCCGCGTTGCGCGACCGCATGGAAATTCTCGTCCTCTCCGGTTACACGGAAGACGAGAAACTCTACATCGCGAAAGGGTATCTCGTTCCGCGCCAGGTGAAAGAGAACGGACTCAAGCCGGAAGAAATCGCGTTCGAGGATGACGCGATTCGCCAAATCGCGCGCGATTACACGCGCGAAGCCGGCGTGCGAAATCTCGAACGCAATCTCGGCTCGGTCTGCCGCAAAGTGGCAACGCACATCGCGGAAGGCAAAGAGACGCCCGTCATCATCACGCCCGCGAAGGTGAGCGAACTGCTCGGCAAACCCAGGTTCTACGCCGAAGTCGCAGAACGCACGACGATTCCCGGCGTGGCAACCGGTCTGGTCTGGACGCCGGTCGGCGGCGACATTGTATTCATTGAAGCGACGCGCATGCCGGGCGGCAAGGGCTTTATGGTGACCGGGCAACTCGGCGACGTGATGCGCGAATCCGCGCAAGCCGCGATGTCGTACGTCCGCTCGAAGGCGAAAGAACTGGGCGTCGAAAATAAAGTCTTTGAGCAGAGCGACATTCACGTCCACGTCCCCGAAGGCGCGACGCCCAAGGACGGTCCGAGCGCCGGCGTAACGATGGCAACCGCGCTCGCGAGTCTCGTGACGGACCGGCTCGTGCGCAGCGATGTCGCGATGACCGGCGAGATTACGTTGCGCGGACGCGTGCTGCCGGTCGGCGGCATCAAGGAAAAAGTGCTCGCGGCACATCGCGCCGGATTGAAAACTGTGATTTTGCCCAAGCGTAATGAAAAAGATTTGGATGAACTTCCAGACCAGGTTCGCAAAGACTTGAACTTTGTCTTTGCCGAGCAAGTGACCGATGTCTTTAGCGCGGCACTCGGCGAAAAACGCGTTGCCCCTGGCAACGGCAGCGGTAATGGTCGCGATGCAGAACCGGCGACCGAATCAAAAGACAAAACACCGCGCACCGCGAAGAAAAAGAACGGGTGACCTCGCCCCACTCCCCCAACCCCCTCTCCCCTCTCCTGATTCGGAGAATCAGGAGAGGGGAGAGGGGGCGAAGGGGGTGAGGAGTGAGGCACACTTAACAACCGAACAAACTGTATCCACCCGCAGACAATCGCGCACTATATTTCCGATTGCCTGTACTCTGGACTGGGTTACGCCAGACGAGAGACCAAACGCGCTCGATTTGCGCGTCTCGATTCGATTTTTGATTTCGTCTCGCATTACAAAACAGACGAGACACATTTGCCGAAGCGTGGACGCCTCCGCGAGTGATTGTGTCGCCGAGTCATGCCGACTTGCGTCGCGACAACCATTGCATCGCTCGCACCCTGGGCGCATTTCCGGCGAGATTTTTTCGCCACGGTTCTCCTCGCGCAACCCTTCCCGTGCAGGTAGCCAAGGATACAAGTAAACAAGTTCACTGGCATATAGCTTGCCTGGTTCCTTGTTTACCTGTCTACCGGTTTACTTGCCTACTCTCCCCAAGGAAGGGACACATGCCTCAACGCAAAAAATCTTCACAACGCCAGTGGCGGCGAATGGATTTGCATTTGCACACACCTGCCTCCGCCGATTACAAACAATCTGGCGTATCGTACCTTGACTTTCTCAAAAAAGCGGAAGACAAGGGACTCGACATTGTCGCGTTCACCGATCACAATTCGGTGATGGGTTACGCGCGTTTTCTGCAACAAGTCGAAACGCTCGAAACACTCGCGCGCTTGGATCGCATGACCGACGAGGAGCGCAAGCAACTTGGCGAGTATCGTCGCTTGCGCGAAAAACTGTTGATCTTGCCCGGCTTTGAATTGACCGCGACGCTGGGTTTTCACATCCTCGCGATTTTCCAACCCGAAACGACCGTGCGCGAACTCGATCATCTGTTGATGTCGCTCAACGTGCCCGCCGATAAGCTCGACGACGGGAGCGGCGAAGTTGGCGCGACGACCGACGTACTGACCGCGTATCGCATGGTCAACCAAGCCGGCGGTCTCGTCATTGCCGCGCACGCGAATTCGTCGCACGGCGTCGCTATGCCTGGGTTCGATTTCGGCGGGCAGACGCGCATCGCGTACACCCAGGATTCGAATTTGCACGCGCTCGAAGTGACCGATCTCGAATCGCGTTCGCGGCGGCGCACCGCGATGTTCTTCAACGGCATCAAGCCGGAATATCCGCGCCGGATGCACTGCATCCAGGGTAGCGACGCGCACAAACTCGATTACGACGCCAAGTTCAAAAACGAGATGGGCGTCGGCGACCGCGCGACCGAAATCTTGCTCGACGACGTTTCGTTCGACGCGATCAAGGACGTGTTCGTCGGCAACGATTTCTCGCGCACGCGCCCGTATCGCGCGGCGACCGAAGAACCCTTCGACCCGATTCGCGAAGCGCGCGAACAAGGCGAAACGCTCGTGCAAGCGTTCCACGAAAAAATGCTCGACAAGCGCAACGTCGCGCCAGCGATTTTGCAGGATGTCGTCGCGCTTGCGAACACGAACGGCGGCACGATCTATATCGGCGCGAACGCGCACGCGCGCCAACCCGTCGTCGGAGTTGAACGCGTCGAACACGCCATCGCGGATTTGAAGAGCGCGATCTCGAAACAAATCAATCCACCGCTCGACACGCAAATCGAGGCGCTCAAGAGCCAGGGCAAGACCGTTCTGCAAATGATCGTCCCGCGCGGCAGCGATGTACCGTACGCGCTCGACGGCGCGCACATCTATGTGCGTTCCGAAAACGAAACGACGCTCGCGATGCGTGACGAGATCGTGCAACTCGTGCGCGAATCCCTCGCGGTCGAATTTGCCGCGTCGCCGGTGAGCGAACCGTTGCCGCCGGTCGAGCATCCCGCGCAAGTCCAACCGAACGTGCCCGCGCCGCGCACCGGGGTGGAGATCGTCGCGTCCGATGTGCGGAAAGGCACGCACTATTATTCCGTGCGCGATTTGCGAAATAGCCGCATCGTGCAAAATGTGACGCTTGCGAGCGCGCGCAGTTTGTGGCAGTACGCGATTTCGGAACACGAAAAAAATCCGGTCAAAGCCGAGAACGTGCAATGGACGGGCGACATTGGCATTTGGAAAACGCACAAGCGCGGCGGCAAGATGCGCTATGATCTCGCGCAACGCGTCGGCGATAAAGTGCTTGTGTATTACGGCGTCACCGACGATGGGATGGACGGCGCGTGGCACAAACTGGTCGAGGGCGAGAACGGCGGCGAGGACAGCGCGACCGGCGAAACGCGCAGCGACATCGGGATGCCGACGGAAATCGCGGCAGAGTACGATGCGATGCCGGACACGATCCCACTTGTCGGGCACGAGCCAGCTGCCGACATGATTCCGCCGCCGGTGCTGGGCGACGAAATCGAATCGTACATCCCGCCCGAAGACCTGGACGAAACCGCGACGCTGGTTATGCCACCCGCGGCGCTCGGCGAGTACGACGAATTTCGCACACCGCTCGGTGAACCGTTGCCACCGGCGGATGACTTTGAGCCAGAAGCGGAATTCGTTGCAACATCCGATGAATCCACAATGATTGTAGACCAAAGCCCGGAAGAAGTCGCGCCGCCGTTCGAGATGCTTCAATCCGAGCCGGAAGAACTCGTACCGCCATTCGAGACTCCGGAATCGGAACCGACATCGCCGCCGTTGGCGGAATCCGTCGCGCCGCCTGCGCCCAAGACGCGCGCGCAAACGTGGCGCGAGAAATTGGAACGCGCGATGGCGGCGATGAATCCGGGACAGCCCACATCGAAATCGGAAAACGCTGAACGAAAGGAATAGTTTTAATGAGTCGGACGGAAATCGGCAAGTACATCGTGATTGATCCGGAAATCTGTCACGGGCAAATAACATTTGCGGGTACACGCGTGCCCATTGACACGGTCCTCGCCTTGTTGGCAAAAGGATACTCGGTTGAGCAATTGCTCAAAAGTTATCCAGAGTTGAGACGCCCCGCGATTGAAGAAGTAGTCGAATTGGCAACCGAATCATTGCGCTTGCGTTATCACATTCCGCTTGAGATTGCCGCGTGAGCCAAATCATTCTCGATGACCAGCTCTTTGATCAAGAAGTCTTGATCCCGATCGCGCGATGGATCACCGTCCAACGTCTGCGCGAATTGCGTCCGGGTGGGGTCATCAAGGATGAACGAGTGCCAGAAATCCTGTGCAGTCTGCGTCAGCCGACTTTGGCGATGATTGACCTGGGTTTTTGGAACAGATCATTGCGAAATCCGCGATATGGCGTCCTTTGTTTTCCTCTGCAGAATGATCAACAGGATGAATTGCCTCAAATGCTTCGGAGAGTTTTGCGTTTACCAGAATTCCATTCGAAAGCGGCGCGCATGGGCAAGGTTGCGCGCGTCGGTGTAACGGGCGTAGAGTACTGGCAGTTAGGCGACGAATCTTTGCGCAGACGGTCATGGAAATAAAATTTCTTCGTCCGATCGTTCTGCTCTCGGTTTTCTGTTTGCTTGTGTTGCCGGGATACGTCTCCGCCGACACGCCCACCACACACACCGTCGCGTGGGGTGAAACGCTTTCCAGCATCGCGCGGACGTACGGTGTCACGCCGCAAGCGATCGCGAACGCGAACAACATTCGGATGGACGGCTGGCTCTACGCCGGGATGCGTCTGAAAATTCCAGCCGGCAATGCGAGTCCCGCGCCCGCGACAACGCCGAGCGGTTTCTACACGGTGCGCGCCGGCGATACGCTTTTTTCGATTGCCGCGCGATTCAATACGACGGTGGACGCCCTCTCCACTGCGAATGATTTACCCGCGAATGGTTTGATCTACACCGGTTGGACGTTGAAGATTCCGACAACGGCAACGCGTACTGCGCCGACCTTGGCTGGGTCGGCGCGTTCCTATGTCGTCCAGTCGGGCGAGACGCTCGCGCAAATCGCGTTGCGGCACGACACGACGACGGTCGCGCTCGCGCAGGCGAACGATTTGCCAAATGGATGGATGATCTACGCGGGTCAGCGACTCGTGCTCCCGGGCAAATCACCGGCGCGCGCCGCGCCGGTCGCCGGCGCGAATGAGGTGCGGATCACCGGCGTTCCGCTCTTCCGACAAAAGCAGGCGCTCACCTGCGAGGAAGCGTCCGCGGCGATGGCATCGCGCGGCGCGATCACCGAAGATCAACTGCTCGCGGTGATGCCGCGCAGTGAGAATCCCTTTGACGGAATTCGCGGGCAAACGAACCCGACGTATTATGGCGGCTTGAACGATTACGGCGTGTACGCGCAAGGTTTGCAAAAAGGATTGACTGCGCTCGGCATCCAATCCCAGGTTTTGTACGGACAGAGTTACGACGAATTCAAAGACGCATTGCTCGCGCATTTGCGCGCCGGTCGCGCGGTGATTTGGTGGCATACGTGGCAGGATTCGTACCAATCGCCGGTGATGGTGAAATTGGCGGATGGCACAACGGTCAAGCTGGTTCCGTACGAACACGCGAGCGTCATCATCGCCGCGAGTGATCGCGGCGTGACGTATCACGATCCGTACGACGCGACGGTGCGCTTTGTTTCCTGGGCAGACCATCGGCGCGTGTCGGCGTATTTCGATAATATGGCGCTGGTGATTCTCTAGCAGTCATCGAGATCAAGCCTTGTTTAGAGTTGTCGAATTTGGGAAACCCAATGAGAGGAAACTATGTCTCTGACCTATCTATTCGTATTGATTGCATTTGTCGGAATTGCTATGCTGACCATGTCCAACGCAATGTACAGCGCACGGACAAAGGACAATCAAGTGTGGCGGAAGTTTTGGCTGGGCAAAGATATTTTGACAAAGAATGAATATATCCTTAATCGCGTTGGCTTTGTGATAACCTCCATTGGAATCGTTCTGACATACTGGTCACGGTTCGCTTGGAAATAACAGGGTTGGCAACTCTTCAGAGAAAGGCATTGTTCACTTGTGATTGAACTTCGTGAATTCACCCTCGACGACTACGACGTGGCATTCGCACTGTGGCAAGACTCCGCACCTGGGATCGGTCTCAGCCGTTCGGATACGCGCGACGAGATCGCGAAAAAGTTACAGCGCGACCCAGACTTGTTCCTCGTCGCGACGGATGATGGCAAACTGATCGGCACTGTGTTTGGCGGGTACGATGGTCGGCGCGGTCTCATTTATCATCTCGCAGTTGCGCGCGTGTATCGCGGCAATGGTCTTGGCAAAATATTGATGGCGGAAGTTGAAAAACGGATGGCGGCAAAGGGTTGTCTCAAGAGTTATTTGCTCGTCAAGCGCGAGAACGAAGACGTGATCGAGTTTTATCAGGGGCTAGGTTGGGACGTGATGGACATTACCATCATGGGCAAAAACCTGGATGCCGGCAAAAAGGAGATGTGCTGAGTTGACCACACGACCACGCGCGCGCGACCTGGGAATCAAAATCGGGCGTGTCAAGCCCGGACGCTACAACGCGATTACCGATGTTGCCGGCGTGCGCGTTGGACACATGACGCTCATCGAAGGTGAAGGCAAACTCGTTCCCGGCGTCGGACCGATTCGCACCGGCGTTACCGCGATTCACACGCACGGCGGCGACATGTTCCTCGAAAAAGTGACCGGCGCGGTTTTGCGGATCAACGGTTTCGGCGAAGTGACCAACTCGGAACAGATTCACGAGATGGGTTTTATCGAGGGACCGATCTTGCTCACGAACACGTGGAACGTGCCGCGCGTTGCCGATGCCTTGATTGATTGGAGCATCGCGCGCAACGAGGCGATGGGCGTGGACACCTGGGGCATCAGTCCGGTCGTTGCCGAGACGAGCGATATGTACCTCAACGACATTCGCGGTCGTCACGTCAAACGCGAACATGTCTTTCACGCGATTGATACCGCGCGCGGCGGACCGGTCGAAGAAGGCGCGGTCGGCGGCGGAACCGGGATGACGTGTTACGATTTCAAGGGTGGTATCGGCACGGCGTCGCGCAAATTGCCGGAAAAACTCGGTGACTTTACGGTTGGCGTGCTCGTGCAAACGAATTTCGGTTGGCGACCGCAGTTGATGATTGACGGTGTACCGGTCGGGCGCGAACTCGAACGCTACAAACCGCTTCGTCGCAAATCCGAAAATCCGCCGGAAATTAAAACCCTTGCGAAGGTTCCAAAACCTTCGCAAGGTTCACCGGTCGTTGATGGCGGCTCGGTCATCGTCATTATCGCGACCGACGCGCCGTGCTCGCAACGCATCTTGACGCGACTCGCGATGCGCGCGCAAAACGGACTCGCGCGCACTGGCTCGCACACGGGAAACACCAGCGGCGATTTCGTCATCGCGTTCAGCACCACGCGCCGCAAAAAACATTTCGCCGATTCGCTCACCTACACCGCCGAGCAAATTATCGAGCAGGGTGACATCATCAACAATATGTTTTGGTCGGTCGTCGAAGCGACGGAAGAAGCGGTGCTCAACTCGCTGTTCAAATCGGACACGATGATCGGGCGCGATGGTCGCGTCGCGGCGGGCTTGCCGATTGAAGAGACAGTTGATTTGATGAAAAAGTACGGACACACGCATGTACATTTGCCGTGATGAAAAAAATGTGTGCACTCAAATCCATCTCTAGGTTTTCCCTATGAAAATAGATCCAATTGACATGGTTCCTGGTCCAAGCCCCTGGTACATTAAAGCCCAAGATGAATTTAGAACGCAAGCAGGAAAGTACTCTTGGCGCGAATTTGAATCGGCGATAATGTTTTTGGTTAATCCGAGTGGTAAACCTATACTTCTAATCAGTATATACTGTTACCCCCTGTGCTAATATGGGGTGGTACAACTCTCCCTGACAATTAACTGTATAATGGGGGCAAGGGAGAGATCAACATGTCTCAGACTGGAACATCAACGACCGCACTACCTGACCCCGAGGTCAGACCAAAAGCCAAGCA
>JACRBM010000006.1 GCA_016219275.1 Chloroflexota bacterium | reverse complement strand
CGGGTGCGCACGCATCGCCGTCGGTTTCGGATGCACACACGCTCCGTCAAACAATCCAACGCTCAACTCAAGGATTTGGTGCGTCGTTGGAAAATGCTCCCGGCGGACAACGCGCCCAAGTGAGTTTTGCGGTATTGCGGTTTTTGATACATACTGCAATCGGGATCGAACACTCGATCCCGATTGCAGTTCTTGTTTGGATGAGGTGTTGTTTTTTTTATTTCCGGCGTATAGGAATTCTCTCGGGATGAATGAGGACTCCATCCTCAGAAAAAAATGACTGTTTCGTTCCTTGGCGCGAGAACGTCGAGACTTGCTCGCTCAACTCGAAGAGACCAGTCTTGTTTACCTCCTCGACCTTTTCTAGCACTCCATTCCCTGTTAATCTATCGTCCATTCTGCATGAACCAATTCAGCCAGTACGCGTAATCGGCAAGTGAGTAACTGCCGCGCACGCGGACACGCCGCATTTCGAAAATGTCCGCATCGGATTGAAGTGTGCCCTGAGTTTCTGTCACCGCACCTAGATACCCGCTTCTCTGTACGACCGCAAGCGTCCGCGCATCATACTTGCCGGCGGGATAGGCGAACGTCTTGACGATGATTCCTAAACGCGATTCAATCAATCGCTTGGATCCCAGCATTTGATTGTTCAAAAACGTCACCGACCTGCTTCGCAAATCCAAATGGTCCAAACTGTGCGAACCAATCTCATTGCCCGCGTTTGCCATCTCGCGCAACTGTTCCCAGGTGGCGTAGCCGGCTTTGCGGTCTTCCGTGAACTGCGCGATGATGTAGAAGGTCGCCGTCATCTGATACTTTTTCAAAATTGGAAAGACAGATTCGTAGATGTCCGCATAACCGTCGTCGAAGGTCAGCACGATGGGTTTGGCAGGCAACACAGTACCATTCGATAAATGCGCGACCACATCCGCGACATGCACCGTGCGATAACCATTCGATGCAAGGTACGCTATCTGTTCTTCGAATGCTTGCGGCGTAACTGACAAATCGAAACGAAACACATCGGCAATCGGCGGTGGGATGCTGACGTAGTGATACATCAGCATCGGTACGCGGTGGAGATGTTGATTTGCGCGAACCGTCGCGAAACGTGTGGGCGTGGCGGTCGGCGACGATGTTGAAGTGAGTGTTGGCGTTAGCGTGATTGTCGGAGTCAGCGTAGGAGAAGGCGTTGGCACATTCGCGTGCCAATCGTCGGAAAAACCGATTCCCGAATCAAAAGCGAGACTCATCACGATGATGGCGACAAATGAAAAGACGAGTCTACGCGCCATTGCCGATTTTCTCTCGCGCCGCTCTTCGCAAATCCTCCACGCGAAATTTGTACGTCGGTCGTTCCCGCACCGTGCCGCAGTTGTAGATGATGCCACGCGCTCGTGCGATATCGACATCACCCATCGCATCGAGCAATGATTCTTCGACATGCACCTGCTGCACCAAGCCAATGAACATCGTGTGCGAATCCAATTCGATTTCGCGTTCGACAATACATTCGATGTTGACCGGGCAATCGGCGAGCAATGGCGTTTTCACTTTCAGCGCAGGCGCAAGTTTCAATCCCGCAATTTCGATTTTGTTTTCTTTGCGTCCAGTGACCACGCCCAGATAATCAGACAGTGTCGCTTGTTCAGGGGTCGGAATGTTCACCACGAATTCGCGTGTCGCGCGGATGAGCGAATGCGAGTAACGATTCGGGCGAACCGAAATCGAAAGACGCGGCGGCTCGGCGGAGCAAGAGGCAATGCGATTGCACGTCATCACGTTCGGCGTGTCCCCGCCGGTTGTGACCAGCGCCACCGCGACAGGGTAAAGCGTCGTGTTCGGTTCGATGAGCAATTTAGTCATTCATGTGTTCCTTCGATTTCTAATGTTGCGCGCGATGCCCGCGGTGCATTTCGTACGCGCCTGCGGGTTCGCGGTAAAGGAGCAATTGCACAGCCGCGGCTAACAGAACGATGGACCACGCAAACGCCAAGGACGGTTGCCCCAAGAAAATTTCTGTAACTCTCATCAGACCCGCGATGGCGAGCGTTGCTCCGAGAATCCGGTGCCTGACTACCGCTTGCGCGACCGCTTTGCCCGTTCCATGTTGCTCGTGAATGACGAACGACATGCCGATGAAAACCAACATGGCGGGGAAGACGATTCCCAGAATCACATTCGGCGTGCCCGCGCGTACGAGTTCCGCTGCGCCTGCTAAAACGGAAGCCGCCGCCATTTGTGTATGCTGGTGTTGTTGCATATCGCTCCAAATCGCGCTCCAGTCCGGGAGAGGATGGCGCGCGTAGAGGAGGAACAAGAGCACAACGCCTGACGATAACAACAGGAGCGACCACGCGAGCCAAGCCCACGCCGCAATGCCGAGCGCATTCAGTAGCGCGAGCATGGCAACCGCGCCGAGCAGTGCGCCTTCGACAATGTGTCCAAAGTCAGACAATCGCCGCCGCTCGTCTGGACTGTGTGATGCAAAACGATGCTGTTTCAACATTTGACCTCCTTCGGTAACTCATGCCGGACTCCGCATCATCGCACGTTTCAGTTGTGCGCCTACCTGATTTCGTACATCTCGCATCGCATCTTCGACGATTGGAAAAATGAACCACACGGTTGTCAATCCGAACACGATGCCGGTAATCCAGCGCAGGTCCGAATTGAACGAACCAAATGCATCGCCCACGTAAAATGACTGCGGCAACGCATTGCCAGTTAGGAACGCCAGCCACGCGTTCGTGTCGCGAAAGCCCATGCCGCTTGTTCCCGCAACCGCATCGTTGCTCATGTGCGTCACACCATCGAGACCGACCGGCAGGATGCCGATGAAAAACCACGCGACGGGCGAAAGCGATTTGACGCGTTTGCGTGCCAATGCAAAAATCAGCGCGCCGACCCAGATACCGCCGTAAAACGAAATCATCCGATCACTCCATGCGACCTTGTATCCAAATTCCGGATTGCCCACGAATTGGCGCAAACTGAAGAATCCATCGAGTTGCCAAACGGTTTGGATATCGGCGAGCGAATACATCGGCTTGGATCCAAAAAAGAACAGGGAGCGTTGGGGCAATTGGTGGCAAAAGAAACTGTAGAAAAGATATATCGCGCGCGCCGGTTCCGTTGCGCCGAGTTGCATCAGCACGGGCGCGAGAAACGGCGCGAGCACCCAGGTTCCATAGAGTACGCTAAACACCGCGAGCCAGTGCTGGCTAAACCAATAAGCAAATCGGTCAACCGCGATCACAAGATCGCGCGTTCGACCAGTTACCGTTGTCTGTTCCATCCTCTCTCCTAATTGTGTGTAATCACCGGCGTGCCGACCGGCGCCCAATCGAAAAACCATTTCGCATCGGCAATCGTCAGGTTCACGCAGCCGCGACTCATCGGGCGACCAAAATTGTTGTGCCAGTACGTGCCGTGAATCGCGTAACCTTGATAGAAATACATCACCCAGGGTACGTTCGGCAGATAGTAGTAATCACCGCTGAATTTGCTGCCACCCGTCATCGTCTGTGAAGTCAATTTGACATAGATCGCAAACCGACCGACGACGGTTGGTGTCTTGGGCAGACCAGTCGAAACGATTACAGTTTTGAGCGGAGTCGTGCCTTCGTACGCTGTGACAGTCTGCTTAGAAATGTCCACGTCAATCCATTTCCCATGTGTCGGTGGATTCGACGCGCTCCTCGCCAAAGGCGCCGGCGAGCGGGTCGGCTGCGCAGTCGTTGGCTGAGCGATGCCGGGAATCACCAAGCGCTGACCTGCATAGACGAGTGACGATTCGAGTTGATTCGTACGCATCAACATTTCCACAGACGTACCACTGCGGACTGCAATCGAGTAAAGTGTGTCACCCGATTGCACGACGTAACTGCCACGCTCGGAGCGTGTCGGCGGACTCGCTGCCGAATCTGCTGAGCGCGGGATGACGAGCCATTGACCTGCGTAGACAAAATTCGCGCTGGGCAATTTGTTCGCGCGCATCAGCGCGTCTACCGTCGTGCCGTAATGCGCGGCGATGGAAAGTAATGTGTCACCATATTGCACATGCATGACGTTGTCCGGACTCGCCGCGAGCGCGTTATCGGGTTGCAGTACAACCGCGGCAACGAAAATTAGACCTGCCAGAAATTTCAGTGCTGTGTGCATCATTGACCTCCTTGTCGGACAAACGCTCCGCGCAAATCTTGTGGTGAGCGAAGCGAATCCATTGTCCGACGCTTGTCATCTTGTTATCGCGGCGGAGGCGGCGTCCTGATCATATCATCCACCGTCCGCTCCCATTGAAACTCGCGATGCTCTTGCGTCCAAAGACTTGCCAAATAGATCAGCACCGCTCGAATTTCTGCGTCGTTCAGTTTGTTGCCGAATGCCGGCATTTGCTGCGGCGCATCCGGGCGCATCGGATCGCGGGAGCCATCGCGAATAATGTCATAGAGCAAGCGATCGGAATGATGCCAGGTGTGACCGCTGTCGTCATGTGGTGGCGGCGGATAATTGCCCTTGGCGTCCGGCTTTTTCCAATTCGGCGCACCTTCGGCGTTCGCTCCATGGCAGTTCGCACAATTCGCTTGGTAAACATTTCGCCCCAAAGCCACCTGGGTCGCGCTGACGGTTGGCATCGGCGGTCGCGGTGTGCCTGGAAAATTCGTCAGGGTGGGTTGAGCTGACGTACAGCTATTCACGAGGAACGCGAGCAACACAAAAGTTAGAAGACCGATTACTTTTCGCACGTGCGTCTTAGCGATATGTGGCATCTGATCCATGATCCGATAGTTGTGCTCCAAACCACCGGTGGATTGCGGTGATGAGTCGCAAATCCTGGGTCGTGAAAGTGATCTGTGCCCCATTGGGCAATGCCATGTATTCTATCTTGATCTGAGCGACGCCGACTGCAAGGTCCTTTACGCCCAGCATATCACCGCCGTGAAGTGAAGTGGGATCGGAGAAATCGCCGGTGCTAAACCGCATGACTTCGTGTTGGATGTGTTGTCGGATGAGTGCGATCTGCGCGCTATCACTTGGATCTTTCGCAATGACCTGTTGAATACCACCGCTTTGTGTCATTTCGAAAATGTGCTTAGTCTGGCTCAAATCAAAGGGCATCACTTGAGAACCCATGTCGTGAACCGTGGCTTGACGGTTCGGTTGAGCCGGAGTGAGCCAGCCCGCCCAAAAGAGTACGCCGAGCGTTCCAAGGATCGCCAATAGAACGCTGCCACTTGCAATCAGCAAAGAGTTTCGGGAGTGTTTAATCTCGCGGGTGCTTGCTGTCATTCTTTGTTACCTCCGATTTTTTAGGTTTATCATTCACGGTACAAATTCAGGTCCCTTGTCGCGGTACGCACTGATGAAACTTCGTATGGCTTGCTCGTTGACGCCATTGCACGTTTGCAAGCGCGTCCACGCTGTTAGCGCGACTTGCTCTTTCAAGTCAGCCCACGGCGCGACGATCACTTTGCGCTCGCTTTTAACGATGTTCTCCAACGCGGTGATTTCCGTCGCGCTGAGGTCGTTGTAGTAAATCACGATCCGCCCATGCTCAAGACTGTGCACGCCGCGCGAAATGGACGCGTTGTCGGCGGGAGTGCTGCTGATACCGTCGGGCAGCGCGTTTGGATCGTGCAGACCCGAAGTCGGCGGCGTCTCGGTATAACTTGGCGGCGTCTGACCTGGATTCAGATGCGTCTCGCCCGTACTCGGGAATGATTGGACTGGAGCACATTCACCGGCAGCGAGGGGTGCGGTCGGCGTTGGAGTAGGACGCGGCGCGAAAATTTGGAAACCGACAAAACCCACAATCAGAACGCTGGCTAGCACGCCACCGCCGATCATGAACAATTTGCGCCGCTTCGTTTGCGCGGCGCGCTGACGCTGTCGTTGTTCGCGTTGTTTCTTGCCCATTGCGACGCGCTCCTCAGAACTTGATCAGTCCCTGGATGAATCCGATATTATACATCACGATCATTCCCAGCACGATGCTGATTGCGCCGGCGGCGAATCGAATTACACGGTGAAGGGAAACAAAGCGGTGTGATAATGCAAAGGGCAACCCAATCAGCGTGCTGACGAGCATCATTCCCAAAATCGAGCCGCCGCCAAAGATGAGTATGTAGGCGATGGCTTCGAGCGGCGAGCGAATCGTGCTCAACACGATTAACATCAACGCCGCGCTGCCAGCCAGACCATGAATCATTCCGATCATCAAGGACTTGCGCTGATGTGACAAGGCGTGGTGTTTGTGTCCCGCGATGTCCGCATGGGAGTGCAAATGCGGGTGCACGGGAATCTCTCCATTGTGGTCGTGTGTGTGAGTATGTACCTTTTTCGCGCGATACTCCCACACGATTTGCGCGCCCAGCACAAACAGAACAACGCCCACGAGAAATTCCATCGAGAGCGCGAGCTGTTCTGGAATGGCGAGCTTGAAACCGATCACCGCCATTCCGACGAGGAACAATGTGGTCGTATGACCGATGCCCCAAAAAGTGCCGACGAGCGCGGCTTTGAGAGGGTGCTTGTTTTGACTGACGATCGTCGAGACGGCAACCACGTGGTCGGCGTCCAGTGCGTGTTCCATGCCGAGGGTAAAACCAAGTATCAACGTCGTCAATAAAGTCGAACCCATTTTTGCTCCTTTCGCGATTTATTTTCCACTCCACGTTACGCCACGGTCGTTCGAGCGAAACACCTGACCTTGCGAATTCACGACGACAATCGTCAATCCATCGCCCCCGACGAGCGCGGCGAATGCGGCATACATTGCCAAGACGAAAGCGATTAGAATCGCGAGCGAACCTAATTCATTCACTTGGACCTCCTATCGGTTCAACAAATCGGCTGGGAGTTTCGGCAATGTCATTTCGTCTAGCACGCCGATGGCTTTCGACGCGATCATTCCATCCTTCGTGATGAAATGCGTCTCAGGATTGCGTTTTCAAAACGTGCCGCCCCGCGAACAGACGCAGCTTGGCTCAAGCCTATTTCCAGTTTCAGCGAGTTGACAGTTCGTCCTTAGAGATCGAAAACGACCACGACTGCCCACCACGTTGAATGTTCATACCTATCCCTGTTGTCACCCAATCCGACTGCCCTGTGATGCTCCGACTCACATACGTGCCTCTCCCTTGGTTTTCCAGGTTCACACTCAGGGTTTCATCGTGCTCGCCTTCCATTCCGCTTACCGCATGTGTCATATTCAATTCGACGCTGGCGTCGGTGATTGGTTGCCCAGTTGCATCTGTCAGGACGACTCGAATGGTAGTTGAGTTCTTGAATTGAAATGGATAGGGATCAAAGAAAACGATCACTGTAAGACCACCTTGGGTGTCCGACCAGTGGGCACCGGTCGTTTGACGAGGCACAACAGTTATCTGCGGCTGGACTGCCAGAGGAGTGGAGACAACTGGCATCGTGGGCAATGCTCGGGGCGTACTGGTCGCTGTCAATAGTGCAGGGATGGATGTCGCGATGGGGGCAACCGTTGGCGCGGCGGTGCTTGATGGTGTCTGCGGCGACGGCACGCCGCCCCCGCAGGCGCTGACTAACATTGCGAGCGCAACGAAAAGCGACACGTACGCTGGAATGCGCGTTTTACGCAAGAACATTTTCCCCTCCTCCCTCGTGAAATGTGAACGTGCGATATGCTTCACTCAGTTTAACGAAGCTTGGAGCGCACGTTGCGCGTCCTGGTAATTCTTGTTGTAACGCAGCGCGGTCTCAAACTCGCGGCGCGCTGCTTCATCCTGCCCCAGGGCGCGCAACGCCATACCTTTGTAATAATGCGCCTCTTCCAAATCATTCGCGGTCCGCAACGTCGCGTCGGCGAGAGCGAGTACTTCGACGTAGCGTTTCGTTTGCACGTACGCGTCGTACGCTCCAAATTGATACCACATCATCCGCCACGGCAAGCCGAGCACACGCGCGCGGTCGAAAGTAGCGGCGGCTTCGGCGTAACGTTGCAAACCGTTCAAACTTGTGCCCAGGTTGAAATGTGCAAACGCGTCATTCGGATTCGCTTCGATCTCCGCGCGCGCTCGCACAACAGCTTGCGCGTACATCGTTTGATCGTTTACCTCATCGCCCACGATCGCCCGCACTACCGCGTCGCGGTCCACCGGATAGACGATCAGGTAGAGCCGGTTGAAAGCGCGCCAGTCGGCGTCCACCACATCGAAGGAAATTTTCAGATTCGGTCCGTTGTACGAATCCATGAGCGTGAATTCGCGCAGCGTGTCGTCGTAACCGATCAACAACTTGTAATGTCCCATCCAATCCTTGTCCTTGGGGACAAACCCGGTCTCGATCATCACCGGCAGACCGTTCGAGAGCAACAGCTTGAGTCGCTCCAGCGTTCCATTCTCGCGGAAGATCGCGCGCATCCCGACGCGCTCAGCGTACGCTGCCAGTTCATCGGGGCGAACATTTTTATCGTCGGGATTCGGCTTGACGAACGCGGCAATCTCGCTTTGCTTGTCACCGCGTCCATAGTAACCCAGGTACATACTCAACGTCGCCGGACCACAGTTGTTCCACTTTTGCCACTCTTGCTTGATGCCTTTGAGTGCAACTGTTGGTTGAATCGGAACGAGATTTACCGTGCGGGTCGGCGTGCGCGTCGGTGTTGGCGTGCGAGTCGGCGCAGGTGTTGCTGCCGGTTCGATCATGCTTTGGATGCTCAGATGCGCGAGTTCCCTGGGCAGTTCCACGCCAATGAGTGGCGATTGCGTTTCAAATGCCTCTGTGTCGAAAGGCGGCGGAACAAACTCGGGTCGCTCGGGCTGTGGCAAGTATTCCATCGCGCGATAACGCAGCGATAGATATTTTTGTTGCACGAAATCGAACACTGAATTCTGGGTCGAGATGACGAGAGACAACGTGAGCAGCGCACCCAAGCACAAAATCGTCATCAGAAATGCGAGCGCGAACAGGACAATCCGGCGGCGCGCAGTCCGTCTTTTGCTGATCTCTATGTCATGCTTGAAACGAAACCTAATCGAGTGCATTCACTATTTTCCTTTCACATATTTGTCGAAAAACGCAATCGTCCGCTGCATGGCTTGCGTGAAACCCTGCGAGATGTTGTGGTCGCTGCCGGGATATTTGTAGAACTCGATTGTTTTGCCGACAGCTTGCACCTGAGCGTACAATTCTTCCGAGAATCGGAGCGGCACTTCTTGATCCGCCGTGCCGTGATGCAGTTGCAAAGGTCCAGACAAATCGGCGACATAGTTGTTCGGAGAGATCGAGTCCCAGAATTGCGGATTCTGTTGGGGCGTGCCAAATTGTTCAAACCCTTGTGGCGCGCTAGGCGTAGAGCCGGGACCCGGTCCGCCTTGCGATCCATGTCGCCTGCCCCACATATTCGTCTGTTCCGCATACGAGCCGACCGTCCCAGCCCAGATCACGCCTGCTTTGATCTCTCGACTGACGACCATCGCGCGCAGTGTGATGTCGCCGCCCAAGGAATGTCCCCACATCCCGATTCGATTCGGATCGGTGTCCTTGTATTTTTTCACTGAGCCAAGCGCGTTGAGAACGTCAATCGTGTAAGCGGGCGAGAAATGTCCGCCCGGCGCGCCTTCCGAATTTCCATTCCCGCGATAATCGGACTTGAACACAATGTAGCCACTTTTCGCGATCGCGTCCACGTAGGCGACGTAGCGTTCGGTGGTCCGATATTGTGCGGGCGCGATGTACCCGTGATTGAAAATGATCGCGGGATACCCGGTTTTTGGTTTGGCACTCTTCGGCACCGTCATCAGCGCATAGATTTTCAATCCATCCGATTTGTAGGAAACGACGTGGCGATTGTAATTGCTGCCGGGCGCGAGTGTTTGTTCGATTGTGATGTCGCTGCCGGGATATTCCGGCTGGCGCATGTATTCAATCGCGAGTGGAGACAACGGCTGGAGCGTCGGCGTCGGATCGGGTGTGGCAGTCGGGACGATTGTCGGGGTAGCCGTCGCCGTGCTGATCGGTTCGCTCGTTTCAGTCGGCGTCGCCGGTGCGCTGCATGCGCTGAGGACTAACGTGAGCGACACAAACACCGTAATTCCAGTTATAAATTTTGACATCCTTCTACCCATGCAGTACGCCCTGAATGATTTTGCCGGTTTCGACGACAATCGTCTGCGTCCCTTCGGGCATCGGCAGTGGATCGCCTTGTGCGTCCGTCGCCGCCAGTTCTTTGCCGCTCGCATCGAGAAAACGTACGACCATGCGGTCAAGACTGCGGGGCGCGGGTCCTTCGAGGTATGTTCCATCTTTCTCGAATTTGGAGCCGTGGCACGGACATTCAAAACGATTGTTGACGGACTGCCAATCGTAAATACATCCCAGGTGTGTGCATACCTTGTACAGCGCCATGACACCTTGCTTACCATTGCCGGTTGCCTCGTCAAGATCGACGAGCCAGAATTTGCCTTCCTGGTACGCTTTTGGTATGTCGGTCAGTGCGGGTTTCTCTTCAGACGACAACGCGAAGATTCCACCAAACTGTCCTGCCTGAAAGCGCGGGAACGCAAAGAAAAAAGTTGCGCCGCCAAAGCCCACAACGAAAACAAAACCGAGACTGGCAAGCCACGCGTAATTGAGAAATTCCCGACGCGTCATCGGGACAGTATTCAGATTCGATGCGATCGTTGCAGTCGTGCTCATCTTTCACCTCCAAGGTTGCGCTTGCG
The DNA here is from genome assembly GCA_016219275.1 of Chloroflexota bacterium. Lineage (NCBI taxonomy): Bacteria > Bacillati > Chloroflexota > Chloroflexota bacterium. Next base: position 4,065 of record JACRBM010000006.1, on the reverse strand, counting down.
TGTCGGAGTAGAAGGAAATCGCAAATGACAAACGACCCCCGCACGCCGAAATCAGCGCGGAGTTCTCTAGAACGAATCAGTTAGAAATTTTGTCAAATGGAAAGAAAACGTGGAGGCGGGTCGATGAGATGCGGGGAAAGAGGGGAATGGAGAAAAAAATTTGGTGAAATTAAATCGTCGCTTGATTCCGGAGAAATGCGAATCGTGGTGAAGTGATTGAATGGAAGCTGATCACTACAGCCCAAGTGGGCATCCAGATGGGGACTGGTCGGTTGATTCGTACGCGCAAAATCGGACAGAGGGGCGGTCAACGCCGGGCTTGGCGCGAGCCGAGTCAGCCCGGTCGCGGCACAGACACTCGTCATCTGTCCGAACAGAGAAATCAGGACTAGCAGCGTTACCCACACAGAGACAGTCTTCATCTCGGCGGCATTTTAGCACGCAGTTGGGGAGTTTGTCAACGCCTTGTCAAAAAAACGAATTTACATTCATTCATCGGCTTCAATTCGCGCCAAGCCCAATGTGGCGGCGCGCGGCGATTCAAGCTGCATGCGCGTTTGACGTTCCAGATCGCGCATTGTCGTCTCGACAAACGGATAGACGAACCCAATCGTCGTCAGCCCAAACAGCACGCCAGTCACCAGCCGTGCCAAATTATTGAACGAACCGACCGCGTCGCCCGCGTAAAACGTCGCAGGAAAAATATTCCCGGTCAGAATTTGCAGCCACGCATTCGTATCGCGGAAACCCGTGCCGCTAATTCCCGCGACAACGTCGTTCGCCAGGTGCGAGAACCCATCCACCGCCATCGGCAGTACACCAAGGTACACCCACGCAACCAGCGACAGATTCGTCCTTCGACTGCGCTCAGGATGGCGTTGGCGGAACAGCGCGAACAAGATGCCGCCGATCCACAGCGAACCGTACATCGCGACCATGCGATCGCTCCACGCGACTTTCCATCCCAGCGCACTGTTGCCGACAAATTGGCGCAGCGTCAAGATGTTGTCATACTGCCACACCGCACCGATTTCGGCGAGCGAGTAACTCACCTTGGGTCCGAACAAGAACAACGAGCGTTGCGGCAATTGATGGCACAGCAAACTATAGAAAAAGTAAATCAGAAATCACTGTTTGTGTCATCGCACGCTCCGCATCACGCTTCCGCGCCGACGGTGCGCCGGGATCGTTGATTCAGCCACACCGCAAGCGGCACCGCAAGTGCCATCACCACCAGCGCGATAATTTGCGCCTGTCGCAGTCCGAAGGTCCCGGTGGGATTGGCAAAGTAAAGGTTATCTTCGCGCACGAACGAAATGAAAAAACGTCCGAACGAATAGAGCGTCGCGTAAATCAGAAACAGCACACCGTCGCCGCGCACGCGAGCGCGCAATTTCCACACGATTCCAAACACGATCAAATCCCAGACCATTTCGTACAACTGCGCGGGCTGATACGGCACCGTGCGATCGGGCACCATCGCGTTCGGATTTGTCCAGACGACCGACCAAGGCAGCGGCGGATTCGTTGGCACGCCATAGTTATCGCCGTTGATGAAACAACCGACGCGCGCGATCGCTTGCGCGAGCGGGATGGCTGGGGCGCTTGCGTCCAAGAGTCGCCCCAGCGCGAGATGGCGCACCCGCGTGTACACGACGACGGCGATGAATCCGCTGATGAGCGCGCCGTAGATCGCGAGTCCCGCCGTGCCAAAAATCGCGAGTGGGTTCGCGGCGTAAGTTTCCCAGTTGTCGATGACGTGAAAGAGCCGTGCGCCGACGATGCCCGCGCCGATGACCCAGGGCGCGCCGTTGTAGATTTCGTCGGGGACGATGTCGCGTCGGTTCGCTTCGCGCGCGGTCAGCCACAACGCGACAGCCACACCGAGTCCGATGAACAAACCGTACCAGCCGATTTGAAAATGACCGATTGAAAAAATGATCGGGTCGAGATCAAGGCGAATCATTAGGACACGTCCCATCGAAAGACGCGTTCAGGTACATTCGCCAGTCCCTTGATCACCAGTTCGACGTACTTGGGCTTGTTCGTGAGCGTCCCGAATTTCAATTTTCCCTCACGATGATGCCCGCCCGGTCCCGCGCCTTCCCAGGCGGTCGGCTGAAATTCTTTGCCTTTATCATCACGCAGGAGGGCGACCTTGGTCATATCGTCACTCAGATCAACCGAGTGCGTATCCATCACGATATCAAACGCGAGCGGCTGTTCGATACTCAGCGCGAGCGGCGTCACCTTAACCGTCACGCTGCCACCTTCGTTCGATTTCGTCTCGAACGCCGCGCTGCTTGATTTTGCCGCTGACGGTTGCGCCGCGCTTGTGCTGGATGCATTTGTCGGCGCAGATGCCGGCGCTTGGGCTGCGCCGCTGCACGCGGCAAGGATAAGCGCAGTAAATGCGAATATCGTTGTGAGTAAAATTAGTTTTTTGTTCATCGTATCTCTCCGAATTTTGAATTTCGAATCTCAAATTTCCATCTATCATGGTGGTGATTTCAACTCGCTCTGATTGGTCAGGGCGAGTAATTCTTGCCATGCCTTGGCGCGCTTTTTCCTATTCCGCGCGCGCAAACTGCAACGATCGTCGAGCAGATACGCGCGCCACAAAACGCGATGGAGTGCGCGCACTGCGCCACGCACGGCGAGCGTCTGCCGCAAGATGTCGCCACACGGCGCGTCGCGATCCATCATCGCGATGACGGCTGCCATGTGTCCCCGTGTGCTTAGCATTCGATTGCGCAGATCGCGCTTGCGAAGTACTTTCATCTGTAGCCAAACAGCACGCCAAAGATTGCCAGCGTGATGAGAACGAGCGCGACGATAAGCACCCACCCGTATGGACTTGCCACACCTGCACTTGCGTGCGGCGCAAGTGTCATCGCCGCGCCGCACTGCGTCGCAGTCCCCATCATTGCGCTGCTCATTCCGCCGCCCGCAAACAGGAAATCGATCGCGAGAAACAGAATCAAAAGCGCGCCGAGTCCGATTAGAACCATCACCCAATCAATGCCAATCATAAGTTGCCTAGTGCGATAGTTGGATAGTGCGATAGTTGACCATGCGATTGGTCTTCAACTATCCAACTATCGCACTACCGAACTATCCTACTAATGCGCATGTTCGCTGGGACGTGCGCCGACAAACTTTTCGGGATCCTTGTCGAACTGGGCTTTGCAGCCCTTGGAGCAAAAGTAGTACGTTTGCCCGTTGTATTCCGATTTAGCGGCGGTCTTGGGATCAACGTTCATTCCGCATACTGGGTCTTTGTGCATCCTGTCCTCTCCTTGTCACAAGATTTATTTGTATTCTAAAACGAATTGGTACGCGTTTGATAGCGTCGTCTGGCGGGTTGTTCAGTACGCTAAATGGCGCGCCATCAGACTCTTTCGAAATGTAGCGCAGAGCATAATTGCGTGGTTTCACTTTCATCGCACGAGCAGAAATCCTGCACCCGCGCTGACCAACGCGAACGCGAACAACCCGATGATCTCCGTCGAGACACGCCGGCGCGGCACTCTATCTTCTTCTGCCGACGGCATTGATGGTTCAGTTGGTTCTGTGACCGATGCGCTTTTGTTCGCCGTAATCGTCAATTCGGTTGTCACCGTGTCGCCATCTTCGCCGGCGGCTTTGACTTGATAGACGCCTTCCGGTGCATTCGTCGGAATCGTGAACTGGACTGTGAACTTTTCGTCCGCATCGGACTTGACCTCGCCCAGGTCGGCGCGGAACTTGACGCCCTCAAGCGAGATTGCGAATTCTTCATTCGCGCCCATCGTTTCGCCTTTGATGGTAATCTTGCCGCCCGGCGCAATCGTATCCGGCGTGACCGTGATTTCAGGTTCGCCGTGCGCGAATGCGCTAACCGGAACGAAGATCAGCACAACAAAAATAATTGGCAAAAGGAAAATACGCAGTACCGCAAAACTCACTTTTTGACTAAACAGGGTTCTCATGCACACTGTCTCTATCCTACCAAAGAAAGAGCAGCGCATGAGAACCCCAAAGACATTATACCATACGACGCCGACGATATATCCCTGTGAATTG